>JAIRUN010000065.1 GCA_031254365.1 Treponema sp.
GGCCAGGGAGCGGCTACATATTGGGCTGCGATCAAATACCGTGCAGCCAGATTACCGGGGTCCAGTTCAAGAGCCTTTTTCGCGTTTTCCTCGATTTTGGGGTAATTTCTCAGACCGTATGAAAATCTGACTTCACATAAGAAGGAGATATTTGTTCCCAGGAGCCGGTAGCCTTCCGAGGTGGGGCGTAACACAAGTGATTCTTCGGCCAGCGCTATGCCCTGTTCAAAATACACGGCGGCCTCATTGCTGCGACCTTCCGCCCTGAAGGAAATACCCATAAGGTACTCGCAACGGGAAAGCGTTAAATACAGGCCCGCTCCGGTAAACAGCTTTTCAATATCCTGTTTTGCCGTTGTATATAAACGTATTGTCTCAGGTAAATTTCTGTTTTGCATATAAACGGTATCACGAAACACAATGAATGAATCGGGAAAGGTTTGGGAATGAACGGTAACAGACAGAAAAATAAAAACGCAAAAACTAACTATTTGTTTCATCATAATCAACCTTGATAAAAATGATTTTCGAGCATTCACATAAAACGCTTGATATATATAACAAACGAGACAGGATGAATTACACGCGGGAAAATATTTTTTGTTGACAGTACATTACTGCAATATTCCGGATATTTACGCTCCTTGTCGGGACGCAGTTGTTGTTCCCCATTGAACTCCTGCCAAATTTCCGATACAGTTACAGGCGGAGGCGGTGTGACTCTTGTGTCATGTCCGGTTGAGTATGCGGGTTTTAGCAAAAAATATTATTGAGGCGGCCAGAAAAAGTCCTGATACGGAAGTTGAGGCTTCGGGCTGGGTACACCGGATTCGGGACATGGGCGGAGTGAACTTTGTGATTCTCCGGGACCGGTCGGGAATGGTTCAGTTAGTGCTGAATGAAAAGCCTGAACTGAATCTTGAGTCTGTAATAAAGGTGAAGGGGCTGCCCGCGCTCAACGAAAAGGCCCCCGGCGGCGCGGAGATTCGGGTCAGTTCAATGGAAATAATCAGCCCTGCGGCAGCGGAGCTTCCCTTTCAGGTAAACGGCGATCTGGCAAAGGCCGGTCTTGAGACAATACTCGACAACCGTATTCTCAGCGTACGCAACCCAAAGATACACGCGATTTTTAATGTACAGGCAACGATTGTCGAAGCCTTTTCCGCATATCTGCGCAGTCAGGATTTTACCGAGATCAAAACCAGCAAGCTGGTGTGGGGAGGGACTGAAGGGGGAACCGAACTGTTCGAGGTGGAATACTTTGATCGCAAGGTGTACCTTGCCCAGTCGCCGCAGTTTTACAAAGAGACAATGGTGGCAAGCGGCATGGAGCGGGTGTTTGAAGTTGCCCCGGCTTACCGCGCGGAAAAGCACGATACTCCCCGCCATATCAACGAGTATATTTCCCTTGATGTTGAAATGGGTTTTATCGAATCCGAACTCGATCTTATCGAACTGGAGCGGGGCCTCCTGACTCATATTTTTGCACTGGTGAACGAAAAGAACAGCGCTGACCTTGTCCTGTGGAACGCTTCGGTTCCCGCTGCCGAAGCGGTGGCAGCAGCCCCTGTAATCGGTTACGAGGACGCGGTAAAACTTGCCTCGGATTTGTCGGCAAAGTCCGGCGGCGCGAAGATATTCGACATTAACCCTGAAGCGGAGCGCTTGCTCTGTGAATGGGCAAAAAACGAACACGCAAGCGAACTGGTATTTGTCAATGAATTCCCCCGCCGCTACCGGCCCTTTTACACCTATCCCTCGGACGCGAACCGTACCATGAGTTTTGACGCTCTGTTCCGGGGTTTGGAGATAACCACCGGGGGCCGCCGCCAGCACAGTTACGAAGCCTTTGTGGAAGTCCTTCCCCGCTTCAACCTTAAACTTGAAAATATGCAGAACTACGCCGCCCTGCTCCAGTACGGCTGCCCGCCCCACGGCGGCTTTGCCATCGGCCTTGAGCGGCTTACCGCCCGTATTCTGGGGCTGCCCAATATAAAAGAAGCGAGCTTGTTTCCCAGAGATCGAAAAAGAGTGTCACCATGATTTTTTTTGACTGCGCTGTTGTATCAAAATGAAACCTCAATCAATGGCGGAACGCTGGAATAACCGCGCTCTGTTCGCCCTCCTGTGGCCGTTGATTATTGAGCAGTTGCTCGCCGTTACTATGGGCGCGGCTGATACCATCATGGTAAGTTCGGTGGGAGAATTTGCCGTCTCCGCGGTTAACGTAATTGATAACATTAACAATTTTTTGATCATCGCCTTTACCGCAATGTGTACCGGCGGAGCGGTAGTGGCAAGCCAGTATATTGGCAGACAGAATCACGCCAATTCCCGCATTGCGGCAAAGCAACTGGTGTATATTGTTGTTCTGATCTCGCTGATAGTAATGGCAGTGGCTCTGGTGTTCTGCCGCCCGATAATCCGGCTGCTCTACGGTAAAATCGAAGATGATGTGATGAACGCCGCCGCTATCTACTTTTTCATCACGGCATTGTCTTATCCCTTTTTGGCCCTGAACAATGCCAATGCCGCCCTGTTCCGCGCCGTGGGGAACAGCAGAGTTACCATGATTATAGCCCTGCTGGTAAATATTCTGAAAATAGGCGGCAATGTTCTTTTTATTTTTGTGCTGAATCTTGGAGTATTGGGCGCGGCCTTGTCAACTTTAATATGCAGGATTATCGCGGCGTTAATTACCACCAGTATGCTGTACCGCAGCAACAGCCCTATTTCCATTGCGGGATTGTTCAATATTCATTTTGTACGTTCCATGATCAAAAACATTCTTAATGTGGGCCTTCCCAGCGGTCTTGAAAGTTCCATGTTTATGATTGGGCGTATCCTTACCCAGCGGATTTTTCCCGTGTTTGGAACCAGCGCTATGGCAGCCAATGCCATTACCAGCGTGATCAATTCCCTTTCGTTTATGATAGGTACAGCTTTTGGTATTGCCATGCTCACCATTGTTGGTCAGTGTGTCGGAGCGGGAGATTATGCGGAGGTGAAAAAGCAGACCGCCAAGCTGATGAAGATGGCATATATCACCCTATTTTTCCTCAGCACTCTCGTTTTTATTTGCAGGGATCCGCTGATTGGCCTGTTCAGTCTGAGCAGCGAGGCCCATGTTCTGGCAAAATCTTTCCTGCAGGTTCATTGTATAAGCATGGCTTTTGGCTGGGCCATGAGCTTTGCCCTTCCCAATGCGCTGCGGGCCGCCGGGGATGCCCGTTATGTGATGATAGCTGCCACAATTTCCATGTGGCTTGTCCGGGTCAGTTCCGCCTATCTGTTTGCCTTTGGCTTTGGTCTGGGGCCGGTGGGGGTGTGGATAGCGATGGGAGCGGACTTTTTTGTACGGGGCGTATTTTATTGTCTGCGCTGGCTCAGGGGCAAGTGGCAGGAAAAACGGGTTATTACAGATTGAAGGAACTGCCATGCGGGAACGGATAATCATTTTAGGCGCAGGGGTCATGCAGGGCCCGGCAATCAGAATCGCCAAGGAGCTGGGCTTTTTCACCGTGGTTCTGGATGGCAGTGCCGCTGCTCCCTGTATCGCCTTAGCGGATAAATTTGAACAAATTGACCTAAAAGATAAAGAAGGGATCGAATCCTTTGCCCGCTCATTACGTGATTCTGGCGGCGGTCTGGGGGGCATAATGACCGCCGGGACTGATTTTTCCGCCAGCGTCGCATGGGTTGCCGAAAGTCTGGGTCTGCCGGGGCTTCCCTATGAAGCGGCGCTGAACGCATCGGACAAATCCCGTATGCGCGCCTGCTTCAAAACAGCGGGCTTGCCCTCACCGGAATTTACCGTTATCACCGAAGCGGATTTATCCAACTACCAGCTTACAACTGCCACTTGCTCACTAGTCATAAAACCCGTGGACAACATGGGAGGCCGGGGCTGCCGCCGTGTTGACAGCATGGCGGAATTCCATGCCGCCGCCGCCGATGCCCTGAGTTTTTCCCGCTCAGGCCGGGCCATTGTGGAAACTTTTATGGACGGGCCGGAATTTTCCGTGGACGCTATCGTGTATCATGGGGAAATTACCATCTGCGGCCTTGCTGATCGGCATATTTTTTTCCCGCCCTACTTTATCGAAATGGGCCACACCATGCCTACTGCGATTCCTGGCGATCAGCAGCAGGCGATACTCGAAACATTTTGCGCCGGAATCCGTGCCTTGGGGCTGGCAGGGGAGGGGAGCATTGGCGCGGCAAAGGGCGACATCAAACTCACCGCAAAGGGCCCCATGATCGGCGAAATTGCCGCTCGGCTTTCCGGCGGTTATATGTCCGGCTGGACTTACCCCTATTCATCGGGGGTTGAGCCAATCCGCGCGGCCATACTTGCCGCAATGGGCCGTAAACCGGATGGCCTTATCCCGCTCAATAAGTGGACCAGCGCGGAACGGGCATTTATCTCCATTCCCGGCACGGTTCAAACTGTCAGCGGGATTGAGACAGCCCGCAGTTTGACCCATGTACAGGATATGTTTCTCCGTATTGCCAAAGGAAGCACAGTCAGTTTTCCCGAAAACAATGTCAGCAAATGCGGCAATGTGATCAGCGCCGCACCGGAACGGGAAGCGGCCATCAAAGCCGCGGAAAATGCCGTCCGTTCAGTTTTGATCCGTCTGGACCCGGAGGATCAGCAAACTGCCGCCTTTTTGGGGATCAGGGATTGCTGTTCGGACAACGACCCCCAGTTCCCAATTTTTCCGCCCTCTGCCTTCCAGCCCACTGCGGAACTGCTGGCCGCCCTTGAAAAATTGCCGGAAACGGGTGGCGCGGGAGATATGAGCATTATTCCCTTTCCCGAATTTACCGGTTCCGGCCTGCGGGACTATGTGGGCCGTTCAATAGGGGAAAGTCTGGAGGCAGTACGGATGCTGACCGGTTTTTCTCTGCCGGAAACGCCTGAATCTTCCGATAATAACAGGGGAGCCTCAAAAATCCAGCCGGGTTTTGGGGTTTCCGGTACTCTTTTGGGCCGTTCCTTCTGGGCGGCGCTCATTCGGGGCGGCTATCAGGGAGCGACTTATTACATTGATCAACTGAGGTAATAACAGAAAGGAAATGTATTTGAAAATGTTTTTAAAATTCAGGCCCTGCTTGTTTGCGGCTCTGATAGTGCTATCTTCGCCGGTTTTCGCGCAGATTCTCACGCTGGATGAAACCATCAATACCCTGAATTCGGCGGCAGGGGCACGATCAGGCACACGGCTTGAATTCCGCTGGGACCCGTTTTTTCAGGGCGGAACGTTTGCTTTTGGGAACCATTACGGGATTTTTACCGCAGCGCAGTCCGCCGGGGAAACCGGATACCTCATGCTCGACAGCAAGGAGGTTTTTACCACGCCCATGCCCTGGCTGAATCAGGGGGAACTGGTCTTTCCCGAACCGTTTGTCAGTACCGCAAAAGACGCTTTTTCCCGGTATTTTGAAGATGATGCCTCCCGTTTCCGCATAGCGGCGATTATTATAGATCCCGGTCACGGGGGAAAAGACCCCGGAGCAATGAGCAGGGAGGACTATATGATCAACGGGAGACGGACAAAAGCCATAGAAAAGGAAATAGTTCTCGAAGTGTCAAAACGGCTCAAAACCGTTCTTGAGCGGGCATATCCCGACAAGCGGATACTGATGACCAGAAACGATGATACCTATCCCAGTCTGGCAGACCGGACTGTCCTGGCCAATTCGGTTTCTCTCATGGAAAGCGAGGCGATTATCTATATTTCCATTCATGCTAATTCCAGCTTCAACGCAAGGGCGCGGGGTTATGAGGTCTGGTATCTGGACCCCAACCACCGCCGGGATGTGCTGGATCGTTCAAAGTATGCTGAATCAGCCGATGTACTTTCCATTCTGAATGATATGCTTCAGGAGGAATACACCAGAGAAAGTATCATGATAGCCGAGTCCATACTCAAAGCCATTGGGGAAACGCTGGGGAATTCCGTGCCTTCCCGGGGTATAAAGCCGGGAGGCTGGGAAGTGGTCAGAAACAGCCGTATGCCCGCCGTATTGGTAGAATTGGGCTTTGTCAGCAATAGCGAAGATGTGCAGTTGATGACCACAGAAGACGGCTTGCGGAAATTCACCGAAGCATTGTATAAAGGAATCAATGATTTTGTGGGTGTCTTTGAGCGCTCCGGGGGATTTACCGTAGCGCAATGACCGGAATTATAAAAAGCTGGCTGCTCGCTTTCATGCATTTTTGGGCACCAAAAGGCAAAAGACGGCTGCTATTTTTGGGTCTGCTCGTGGCCTTGGCTTTGATCGAATTTATCGTATTGGGGCTTGCCAGACGAACCTTTGTGTTTTATGATATAGATAGCGGCCTGATACGGGTTGAAGACCGGATGTTGAAACGGTCTCCGTCCCGCGAGGTTAATATTATCAGGTACGTGGATGAGGCGCTTTTGGGGCCGGTTTCGCCGGATTCCCTGCCCCTGTTTCCACGGGAAACCAGGCTTCGATCCCTGTTATACCGGGACGGGGTGGTATATGTGGATTTTACGGAAGAAGCCGTTTTGCCGCCCCCGGAAGGTGGAGAGGTTTATAAAAACTTCCAAACCATCCATGCTGGTATCAGAAGGAATTTTCCCTTTGTAAGGGGGGTACGTTTTTTTATTGCCGGGACTGCCGCTTATATAGAAGATTTCCGGCGGACAGAAATTTAGGAAAAAACAAAATTTGGTTGTTTTGTCGTTGACAAAACAATGCAAATTTGTTAAGATTTTGGTAGTGAAATAATTTTGATCAATATGTAATATTGAAAGGAGCTGTGCATGAAAAAGGTGCTCATTTTTGTTGTCATCGGGTTATTACTGGCAGGTTCGCTGTTTGCGGATGAGGCGATTCTTATCGACTTTTCCCTGTTAGCGGCGGATATTAACGTGAAAATCAGTCCGAATGATCCGGGAGATAAGCCGAATCAGAACCGCCAGACCATGATGGATTTTGGTGGAGTAGCTGGTAGCAGCTTCACCACAGAGCAAAAAGCGGTGATGAAGACTTCTCTGGCAATTGAAAACTGGGAAGTAATTCTTTCTTCGTCTTCAAGGAATGTGACCAATATGGTCAAGAGTTACACCAGGGAAGCCCCCTCAAGGCAGTGGGGTACTGTCATGGGCGTACGGATACATTTCCCGGTGGAATACTTTAATTCTCACGCATTTATCAAACCGCCTTTTGAAATTCCCGCTTATGAGCCTCAGGCGAATGTCCAGGATGATGGAACCATTGAACCTTCTGAGGATGGCGATGGAATTACCGGCCCCAGCCGTTTTGAAGCGCCTGCCGGGGACAATGGAAAGCCCGATAATACCCAGCCTGCGTATGGCGTGGTAAAGAATGTGGGAAGCATCAAAGCCGTGGCGGTTAATGCCTACGGTCTCAATTTCCCCCACGGCCTGTCGGCAATCCTTATTGACAGCTTGGGGATTCAGAAAACGGTGTTCTTGGGTTACCTGAATTTTGATGGCTGGGGAGAGCTCACCTGGAATAATCCCGCCTATATTCAGGAAGTGCGGAACCGCGATCTGCGCCTGTTCCCCCTGTATCCCGCTTCAACTCCTTTTGTCAAGTTTGGTGGATTCCTGATCCAGCGGGATGGGGCTAAGGAAGGCGGCGACTTTGTCACCTATTTCAAAGATGTAAAGATCATCTACGACAAAGCGGTACTTGATACCGATAGAGATATCGAAGATGAAGCCCTCTGGCATATCATCTACGACCGCGAAACCGCCAGGAAAGTCTGGGAAATGGAACGCTTCGGACAGAATCAGGTACTTCGCTATCTGGATATACAGAAGCAGTCCCATGAAGATGTCGATCAGTTTGGCCGCGCGGTATTTACCCCATCTCCTACTAACCAATAGGAACCGGGGGTTATCCGCATAGCGCGATAACTTAATCCAAGAGAAGGCTGCCTGAAAATCTTCATCGGTTTTCAGGCGGCTTTTTTTATATTTTTATGGAAAATACATATTCAGTTTCTGCCGCGTTGGATCAAGATTTTTTTCTCAGCAAAAACGCCCAGCGGCAGATCTATGAAACCCATGCGGATACCCGGCAGTATATTGTAAAAGAGCTGGCAAACCGTATTGAACAGGCGCTCTTGTCGCTTGCATCTTCTCCAACCATAAAATGCCGGATCAAAGACTTTGAGAGTTTTTACAGGAAATATTTACGGATTCTCAAAGAAGGCCCTGATCCCGCCAAAGGCACTGCAAGCGAAAACGGCGCTCCCCGCATTACAGACCTTATTGGCATACGGGTTGTCTGCCCTTTTATTGAGGACCTTGCGACTGCCGAAAAATTGATTCAGCAGTCTTTTGATGTTGTTGAACTGGATCGAAAAGGGCATTACACCTTTATGGAATTCGGTTATGAATCAACCCACCTGTTAATCACTATCCCCGCTGATATTACCGCGCAATGCGGTAATGCCGGATGTGATGTGGCGGAAATACAAATACGCACCATTTTGCAGGATGCCTGGGCCGAAGTGGAGCATGAGCTGTTCTACAAAGCGGAATTTAACCCGCTTGATACTCCCATGAAGCGAAAACTTGCGGCGGTTAACGCAAATCTTTCCCTGGCTGATATAATTTTTCAGGAAATACGGACTTTTCAGCGCCAGCTTTACGGTCAGATGGGAAAACGAAAAGAAAGTTTTTACCAAAAAATCGAGGACGCTACCGACAGTTTACTGTTTGACAGCGAGCGTTCCCAGAAATTCGAAACAACAGACGAAGCTGGCCCTGTTCTTCTGCCTGACGCTTCCATTGACGACTTGCTTCTGAGTGCGCTGGTTGCCCATAACAACAACCTTTTTGACGAAGCGATCACCTTGTACAGCCGCATTCTGGAACTCAAGCCCGATGAAAAAACCTGTTCTCTGATTTACAAGCACCGGGGAATGGCCAATTTTGCCCAGTCAAAATATCAGGATGCCATTGAAGATTTCAGCCGCGCACTGGAGCTTGATGCCCAGTCGTACAAAGCCGCTTATTACCGCGGTGTGGTACATTCCGTATTGAAACACTATTCCGGGGCCATTGATGACTTTAGTCTGTCTCTGGAAAAAAACCCCTATCAGGCATTCTGTCTGTTCCGGCGCGGTCAGGCTTATTACCATATCGGCGACTATCCCCAGGCCCTTTCGGACTGTGAGGCTTCCATTGCTCTGGAACCGGCCAATGAAAC
>JAIRUN010000142.1 GCA_031254365.1 Treponema sp.
CCGTTAATTGTGCTTGAACCCGGACGTTCTCTGGTGGGCAATAGCGGTATTTTGGTGACCGAGGTTGTTCTGGTTTCCCGAAAAAGTTATTCCGCGCTTAACCGCTGGGTATATCTTGATGCCGGCAAGTTTAACGGACTAATAGAAACGCTCGATGAATCCATTAAATACCCCATTGTGAGCGCCAGGGATATTTCCGACTGTGAGGAGGAGGATGTAATTCTCGCGGGGCCAACCTGCGATAGTATGGATATTTTGTATCAGAATCATAAATATCAGCTTCCGCTTGATCTTAAAACCGGTGAAAAATTATATGTCCTTTCCACCGGCGCGTATACCGCAAGTTATGCCTCCGTCAGTTTTAACGGATTCCCGCCAATAAAGACCTACATCATGGACATATAAAAAATATATTCATCATTATGGCAGGGCGCTTCACCGGGCTGCCGCTGCGTCCAAATGGTTGGTACCCAATGTTCCATTCGCCTTTCGGGAAGCGATGTTTTTGAAATAGGTAAAGTACAGTTTGTCCATTATGGCAATATGGGTCAGCACCCATTCCTTCAGGAATTTGGTAAAAATCGAAAGGCTGTATTTATCCTCTGTTTCAAATTTCCTGACAATGTCTAATACTGTCAAAACAAAGAAGTCATGGGCCTTTTTATGCTCGGCATAACCCGGAAAATTCGTGGAGATCATTAGTTTTTCTTCAGTGGTAAAGTGTACCCTTATATAATGAACCGCTTTCTGGATTATTTTTTGAAAATAGACCCGTTCTGCGGCATCATCGCCAATAACATGATTGAACATATCATTGACCAAATCCAGCAGTTCCTTATGCTGATCGTCGATCAGTTTTATCCCTACCGAAAAAGTCGGGGACCATGATACCAGTTCTGTTTTTATATTACTCATTTTTACCTTTCCGGATATAAACCATTATTCTTTGATCCGGTCAAAAAAGCCAACTTTATATCCAATGCCCAAGCCGAGAACAAAGCGGTCATAGTATAAGGCTGCCGGGTTGGTATAGTCTTTATTCGTATTACGAATACCCACACTGCCAATGTTATAAAGGAAGTTGACATCAACAAAGAACGCGCCCATATTTCCGCCTTTTACGCCTAACTGAACGCCGCCGCCTACTCCCACTGTCGGGAACTCAACGACAAGGTCTGATGTATTCATCGGGAATGATGCCATCGCATACGGCTCTATCATAAAATGTATCGAGGGCTTGATCGGGAATTTGAGCTCAATTTGTATTGCCGGAATCAGGGCATTGGTCCAGGCATCCCCGAAATTCAGGGTAAAACCAAACTCGGCGCTCATCCAGTACAGGAACTGGAATTCCAGGCCTACCGTTGCCGCGGGCAAGGGGTTGATCTCCAGTCCAGAGATCGGAAAAGTTTCATCCTCATCAGATTCTTTCCAAAGCGCCGGGCCATGAGGCCCCAGACCCTTGCTTTTCAGAAGATAGAACTGGATTGGGTAGTCAAACGAGGCCCGTAAATAGAGCCATTTGTTCCGCCAGTACTGCGTTTCCACCAGATCATGCAATTTTGTCATGGGAACATTGGCCATTGCCTGATACAGGAGGAACAGATCATAGTCCAGCATCTCCTCCTTTTCGGTAAACGGCCACTCAAAACTGACAATTTCAACATCGCCTTCGCTTCTTACCAGCCGCAGTTCCAGTATTTTTTTCGGATCGTTCTCTTCCGGCGGCCCTGTTGTCCCATCATCATAATAGATTACGTTGTCATTGACAGCGAGTTCAATCAAATAATCCGCATCTTTCCGGGTGTCCGTTACCGTATAGCCGGCAGCGGTGGTTTCCATTTCAAACTGTGCATGGAAAAAATTTTGTTCCTCGGTTGTACCGCCGGTGGGCGTGGGTATAAAGATAAGCATATCTTCCCGTGACTGCTGGGCATGGGAAAAAACAGCGGCGCAAAAAAATAAAACGATAAAGATTTTTTTCATTTTTTATTCCTGCCTTGTGTCTGTTCTCCTTCTGTTGCGCCCGAACATTGTGCTTACATGATACCCGCTTATGAACAGAGTTACTCCGAACGAACAGAGGGCGAAAAATACCAGCACAGAACGGCTGAAATCTTCACCCGCACTGTACGATACCAATCCGGAGACTATGAGCAATATATTGACCGAGATGACAGAGAATAAAATGATCAATATGAAGATAAGCTGGGATGTATGGCTTTTTTTTCTGCTGACAATTCTGGTGTTCATGATTACTCCTTTGAGCTCCGTTTATTAAAATATAATAAAAATTTGATCAGGATCCAAGCAAAATTTTTCTTACTGGCTTGTTCCAAGTTCTGAAAGCGGGATGGGTTTGGGGTTATCGTTCTGTCCCTCAACGCGGGAAAGTTCTTCCATAAGTTCACGGCCCCGGCGGGAAAGTTTTTCGGGGATTTGCACCATTATCTTGATATACAGGTTGCCCCGGTGTCCTGCGGCGGGGACTCCTTCATCGCGGATGCGGAGCATTTTGCCGTTCTGGATTCCGGCGGGTACTTTTACCTTGATGGTCTTGTTGTCCAGAGTGCTGACCTGAATATCCGCGCCCAGAGCGGCCTGGCTGACCGAAATGGGTACTGCGCAGTACAGATCATACTCCTGACGTTCAAAATACTCGTGGGGTTTTACTCTGACGATCACATACAGGTCTCCCGGCGGCCCGCCATTGGGACCGGAATCACCCTGCTGGTGAAGTATTAACCGCCTGCCGTTTTCAACGCCGGTGGGGATTGTTACCATGATTTTCTGCCGCTTTTTCTGGGTTCCGGAACCTCTGCATTCCTGGCAGGGATGTTCAATGATGGAGCCTTCGCCGCCGCAGGCAGGGCAGGTGGATGCCAGCGAGAAAAAGCCCTGACTGTGCCGTACCTGGCCTGAACCTTGGCAGTTTGGACAGGTTTTTCTGCCCGTGCCGCTGGCCGCGCCGGAGCCTTTGCAGGCAGGGCAGGACTCATTGCGGGAATACTGAATTTCAACTTTGGTCCCGAAAATCGCATC
>JAIRUN010000166.1 GCA_031254365.1 Treponema sp.
CTGCTGTGAGAAAACGCCGAAACAGGTTGAGCCTGCGCCGGAAAGTCCGGCGAATTCCGCCCCCAATTCCCGCAGTTGAGAAAGAATGTTCCGGTACGCTGCCCCGGCATTGGCACAGGGGGGATTTTTTTCAGATTGTTCCAAAATCTGACTTTTGGGGACAGTTTCAAAAACCGGCAAAAAGTCATTTTCAAAGGGCCAGTCTGTGGGAGAGGCCGCAAAAGCCCTGAGTAAGGCATCCTCTGCAAGCTGCGGTTGTGGATTATCGAGCGAGGGATAAACAGAGCGGAATTCGTCCAGAAGCCGGTAAGCCCCGGCAGTGTCGCTGGAAAAACCGGGATTGACCAGTACAAAGAACAGGCTGCGGAAAAAATCCGGTGTTTTCAGGGGCCGGATACGGTCGCCCCGGCCGCTTACCCATGCGGTGGCGCTAAAGCCTGTTCCAAAATCTGGAACAGCATATAGAAAAAAAGGCAGATCGCTGCCCAGACAGGAGCCCATTTCAACCAGAGAATCCCGGTCCAACAGACCGCTGCCGTGCGCTGCCAGGGAATTCAGGGCTAAAAGGGTCGAAGCGCCATCGGAAGAACCTCCGCCCAAGCCCCCGCCCAGGGGAATTCGCTTTTCCACGCAGACCCGAAGCCCCTGCGTAAAGCCGGTTTTGTCTCTGAACAGGGAAATTGCCCTAAAAATGATGTTTTTTTCAGGCGGAATCGCCTCAAATAGCGCATTTCCCCCCAACTGCCCCTCTATCTGCCATTTCATGGCAATTTCCAGGGCCCCTTCTTCATCAAGAGTCTCAAAATAAAGGGTATCGCCAAAGGCCAAAGCCAAAAAGATGCTTTCCAGATCGTGAAACCCGTCAGGACGGCGGCCCATGACCCGCAAGTGCAGGTTTAGCTTTGCCGGGGCTGAAATGGTCAATTTTGGCATATTTCGAGCTTAATATAATTTTGAAAAAAAAACACGCAAGTACGCAAAAACCAGTTGACAATATTCCAATCTGTCCCTTATGTTTCAATTATACACTTTAAGATCATTAAAGGGAGACTATTATGATTCTGCATGAGGTCACGGATTACCAGACACCGGCGCTGATGCTGCTGGACAGTGTTGAGGCTGTCCCGCAAACAGATAATAGCGCCAACCCCTTGCCTTTCTTCATTTTTGGAGATGATGAGGAGGACTTTGGGGACATGGAAGAAGACTTCGGGGATGAAGAATTCGAAGATGATGACGATGATTTTGACAGCGATGATGATGAGGACGATGACGACGAAGACGACGACTATGATTATGAAGACGATGACGATGATTTTGACAGCGATGATGATGACGAGGACGATGAAGACGAAGACTTCGACGAATTCGACGAATGAGCGGAAGTGCTGATCTCCCGCGCCTGCGAGTACAACCGCTCCAGTTCATAAAAAGAACGTGCCCGTCCGTTCATCAGGTGGATAACTATTGATCCCAGATCAATAAGCCGCCATTCATCATCCTCATTTTCCGGTTTGCGGGATCGTCTGAGAATGTCCAGCCCCCGCTCCCGGCAAAATTCCTTGATGTGCCGTTCCATGCCGTCAAGATGGGTATTGCTGGATGCGGTGGCAATGACAAAGAAATCGGTCCATGCGTTCATTTCCCGCAGATCAAGCACGCATACATCCGCGCCCCGGTGTTCGTGAAGCAATTCGCCCAATGCCAGGGCCTCAGTCTCCGGTAACATATCTTCCATTAAAATCTCTTCCTATAATTAATGTAAAATCAGCCTGGAATTCAAAATGCTGCATACCGATATCCCCTTCAATAACTTCCTGAACGGGAGCTTCTGAAAAAATATTCCGGCAGCGGATAATATCAGCGAAAGTTTTCACCATATCTTCCCGGCCCAAACGATTGATGATTTGCGTCCTGTCATGGCTGGAATGATCCGCATTGCCTATGGTGATCACATCATAACCAAAACCCCGCAAAAGTTCAGCGGTCCGTCCGGCAAGACCGTTGACCGCGGTCCCATTAAGCACTTCCACTGTATTGACCCGATCACTTAACAGTCCTTCATTCGGACGGGTCAGCCCTCCCATTGTCTGGCGGACAATTTCCTTTGCCAGATTGCCATCGTAATAGGGCAATAGCAGCATCTGACCGGAAACCTCACGGAGATTTCCCCCCACCGATTGAATGTTAATCCGGTCAGTGTCTATGCCGGTAAATTCGTCAAAAAGCCGGATTCTCATGCGCCGGTTCATGGTGGTATCAAGGCAGGCTTCATACAGCCGGGATAAAGCCGGGTCTTTCAGAATAGTGTTCATCTCCCCCTGCCGTTTGAGGAAACCCAGGAAGAAACGCTGCCGCCGGAAAACCGCCATCTCATTATCCTCATTGGGATTTTTATAGCTTATATACGCCGCGGATTTTTCTCCGTCCAGACGGGTAATACCGGAAGAAAACAAAACAGAAACATTTCCGTCACGAAGCTCCACCGGAGACGGAATGAACAATTCCACCCCTTCGATCAGATCAACTGCTCTGTTCAAATTTTCCATTGTGATCACTATGGAAAAGGTAACATCGATTCCCAAAAGGCGTTCTATTTCATTCTCAAAATCTGAAATGTTCCGCGGCTGATAGACCGAATCAATACGATCAACGCGGTTTATCCTTCTGATTAAGAGTCCCATTTCTCCGGGAATATCAAAAATTGCCGCCCGTTTGGTCGCGGGATAATACATCAAAACATAACTGCACAGGGGCCTTGAGTCTTTTTCGATTACATATAACACGTTTATCACCCGGTCGTCTGAAAGGGCATCCTCTACCGGATCGCTGCGCAGGGTATATACAACGGCGAAAATACCCGCGGCAAACATCAGCACTATGACGACAAGCAGAAAAAGGCTGGCATCTTTTTTCACCACACGGCTGTTGACTTGTCTCACGGATTCTTCCCCTTCATTCTCTCAAGCAGGCGGTATGTATCTTCCGACAATTCCAGTTTTCTGGAGCGCAGCCATGAAACATTCTGATCGAATGTGGCATAAAAAATACGATCAAGAACATCTTCCGTGTAACACATCTTCCTGAGAACGGGCTCGGCTTTTTCCCGCGATACTTCGAGTTTATCGGCGATATATATCACCTTTGCCAGCGGCCCCATATTGTCGCTGCCTGAGGTATGCAGGGCCACCGCTTCAAGTACATCCTCATTATGTATGCCAAATTGCTCCCTGAGCAAGACAGCGCAAGCCCTGCCGTGGAGCAGACCGGATTTTTTCTGCTGTAGTTTTGTTATTGGCTTGCCGTCTTTTTCAGCGAGCCGCAGCAGGGTTTCACCGTCCATCTGCTTGGCAAGATCGTGGGCCACCCCTGCCAAATATCCCAGCGCCGGGTCCAGTCCAAAGCGCTGGCAGAGATCCCACGCAAGGATGGCCGTATTCCGCGAATGGAGAAAACGCCCGGCATCAAGACTTTTGCGAACCGCTTCTTCCACACGGAGAACAAGATCAGAGGCTGGCGCGGCGCTGCTCTCACTGTTCCCCGCGTTTTTTTTACAGCCATAGAGCCGCTGTTCCTCAATGATGGCACAGGCAGCCGGAGGCACAAGATCACGCCATGCCGCCCCCGTCTGTATCCGTTCACGAATCAGCGCGGAAGAAATCTCCAGCCTTTCATTGGCGATCTGGATGTTGGGATACGGATATTCAATTCTCTGTGTATGAACACGCCGGGCAATAATGATGTCCGCCATGTGAAGAATTTCCCGGCTCTTGTGCCATTGGAGAAATTCCGCCGCAAGGTCATCGCCGATGATCAGCCCCGGTTTTTCATCAGGCATATAGCGCGTAATAATATCCCGCAGGGTATCCACTGTATACGAGACCCCTCCCCGCCGAATTTCGCAATCGTCAAACGTAAGCCGGGGATTGCCGGCAATGGAGGCGGCAAGCATTTCCAGCCGCTGTGCGGCGCTGTTTTCCATTTCTGAGGCGGAAAGTTTGAAAGGGGAACGAAGGGCGGGAACCATCACCACCCGGTCATAGTTAAGCGATGAGAGCGCCGTATCCGCCAAAAAGAGATGCCCCTTATGAATGGGATTAAAACTGCCGCCCAGAATTGCCAGCTTGACAAAGCGCTTCACTCGCTGTCCTCCAAATCCGCTGTATCAAGATCGAAGGTATCCAATTCATCATCTGCAGAAAAATCAGCGGCTTCCTGTTCCGCTATTCCGGTCAGGCGGGCAAAGTCCCCGGCCAGTTCCTTGATGCCTTCGCCTGAAAAAGTTGAAATTCCCCGAACCTGCTCGCATGGGTATTTGGCAGCCAGTTCCGCAAGCCTCCCCGCGCTTTCATCCAAATCGGTTTTTGTTCCAATCAGCAGCCGCTTTTTGGCAGGCAGCGCAGGGGAAAAGGCTTCGAGTTCCCGGAGCAGCACATCAAAAGCGTCAAGGTAATTGTTATCTGAAAGATCGATCAGAAAAGCCAAAGCCGCTGTGCGCGAAATATGTTTAAGGAATCGAATACCAAGCCCGGCTCCCTGCGATGCGCCTTCAATAAGGCCGGGAATATCCGCAATGATAATATCCCTGTCGCTTACGCTTAACACTCCCAGATTCGGAATCTTGGTAGTAAAGGGATAGGGGGCTATTTTTGGCCTGGCATTGGTAAAACGATCAAGCAGGCTGGATTTGCCCGCATTGGGAAAACCCACCAGACCAATATCCGCCATTATCTGCAATTCAACGTTAAGCTGCACTGTCTTACCAGGCTGCCCCGGCAGGGCCTTGCGGGGAGCCTGATTAACCGATGACTTGAAATGGATGTTCCCCCAGCCGCCGTTCCCCCCTTTGAGAAACAAAAAATCACCGGCATTGCCCGAAAAGTCACGGATCAGCTTGCCTGTTTCCGCTTCCCGAATCAACGAACCGGGCGGCAGGGGAATGATCACATCCTCCCCGTTTCTGCCGTAGCGCCCCCAATTCTCGCCGTCTCGCCCGTTTTCCGCCTTAAAACTGTGCCGGTAGCGCAAATGCGCCAGTGTACGGAGATTGCGCCGGACAGTGAACACCACGTCCCCTCCCCTGCCCCCGTCCCCGCCTGAAGGCCCGCCTTTGGGAACAAACTTTTCACGCCGGAACGCCACGCAGCCGTTTCCGCCTGAACCAGAGGATACTTCAATGTGCGCTTCATCGGCAAATTTTTCCACAATCAGAAAATACCAGAAAATACGATTATTGGCAAACGAGCCGCCGCTGCCTGTTGAGCCGTCCCTACCAGTCCCAGCTTGCAAGGCGTTTCCCCAATGCTCCGGCCAGAATAGCCGTTGTCAGGGAACGGGCCTCTGAAAAAGATTTACTGTCCAGTGTGTAACGGCTGATCAGGACAGGGGCAAGCGGGCGCACCGCTTCCAGCCAGCGCCGGCAGCCCGGACCAGCCAGAGTCAAGCCTGATGAATGGGCCCCATGATCCCGCACACAGGCGGCGCAGATCATAGCGTTTTCATGGGGGCTGTACCACAGCGGGCTGTCCTGGGGAACGGCCTTGCCGCAGGAGGCGCAGTGTTCCAGTTCGGGCGCAAACCCCAACAGTTCTGTCCATCGCCACCAAAAGTACACCAGAAGCCTGCCGCAGCTTTCCTCGGCGGCATCGGCAAGCGCGTCCAGCACAGCTTCGGTCAGGGCCAGAGCCGCCGCCCAGTTACCGCCGCCGCCGTGCGAAGCCATGACGGTCTCCGCCGCTGCGTCAGCGGTCATGGCCCGCTCGTACACTTCCCGTAAACCGGGCCGCCAAGACCGCACATCAAAATCACTGAGTTTGCGGGAATCTTTTACCGGATCGTGATATATCCACGCCTGCCCTGAATGAAACGGCGCGGCATAGGCGCGCAAACGGCTTTTGGGGCCGCCGAACACCGTAGCCCGCAGCAGGCCTGCCTCCGCAGTGAGCAGCCACACATCACGGTTTGCTTCCCCCGAAGGACGACTTCTGAGAATCAGTGCGGAATAACTTTCATTGCGGGACATTGCCCATTGTAGCACAAGCAATTAGTATCAGGGCAACGGCATTTACTTTTTCTGTATAAAAAAACAGGTATACCTCACAGAAATGGATGCCTGATAAAATCAACGCGGGGTGGCAGAGGTAAAAGGGCCGTACTTGTACGGTACTTTTGACCTCTGCCAGGCCCCCAAGAATTCTATATAAGGCATACATTTCTAGAATTGCACTTTTGGTGTATATCGGGATGTTGACCATTCGGCTAATTCTTTACTGCATAAGGACTTAGCGTTGCTAGTCCGTTACGTCTAATTTTGGGAATTCTAATGGTTACCAAAAGAGTAATCAACACCCTAAAGGGTGTTGTTTTGGTAAGGTATTTGTCTCAGGGTACATACCTACGGTATGCACCCTTCGCAAACAATCAATTCCCAAAAAATGAGGGTTATGCGGTATGCACAACGATTTTACACTGTTTTTGAGGGAGTACCCTAACGGTCTGAATACATCGCAAGGCAGGAAAGCCGGAGGGATATTTCGGAAAGTTACCTGACGAATTGCCGCACATTTGCAACTAATCAGATTGTGCCGTTCTTTGGCGATATGCCGCTGGATAAAATTACCGAAGAAGCCGTTAATGACTGGCTTCTTGGCTTCAAAAATCGCAAGGTGTTTGATAAGGGCAGCAACGAAACTACAAAACAATACCACAACACTACCGCCAATACCGCTTTGGGGACTTTTACGGTGATGATGTCCGAGGCGGTACGGCGTGGGCTGGTTGCTTCCAACTGAAATGATTGAACTGTTGCGTACCCTTATGGCAAAGAACGGAAACGGATTTGTTTTTTCGCAAGACGGCGGGGTAACTGCGGTAGCCCATGATTACGTTGCTCGTGGGTTCTTTTCGGCATTGAAAACGATTGGCATTGACGATGATGAACGGAAACGCCGGGGGCTTTCCTTGCATGGCTGGCGGCATTTCCTGAATACGGTTTTGTTACAGCAGGGTATGACGCTTGAACAGGTGCAGGCGGTTACCGGGCATTTGTCAAAACGGATTACACGGCTTTACACCCATATTGACGCTCGGCAAAT
>JAIRUN010000173.1 GCA_031254365.1 Treponema sp.
TCAACAGCGACATCGTCACCATATGCTGAAAGAACCGCTATACATGCCCAGATAATAAGGCAAACAGCTTTGAAACTGCCGTATTTCATCCCTTGCTCCTTTACAAATTTTCATACAAATTTACAGAACTTCACCCTTGATTATATTCCTTTTTCGATTCTTTGTCAAATAGGTTATTGCCTTTCCTCCGTTTTTTCATAGGGTTTCTCTACCGCTTTTTTAAGATTCTGAGATATATGATTATCGGCTATTCTGGCCGAAAAAACCAGTGGTTTTGAGGGAATTCTTCCATTAAAATCTTCATTCTGTTCAATCTTAACCAGCCCAAGGGCCGGAACCGCCATTGTCCAGGGGGAATCGTCAAAAATCAGGACTATCTCATTTGAGGTCAAATCAGGGTCCAGCCAGGTGCAGAGAATGACCGGAACTTTCAGGTTTTTTTCCAGGATTTCCGCCCCGGAGCCCAGGAGTACCACGCAGGAAAGGTCTTTGGTATCTGTCAGTTGGGAAGCATTATTATAGAATACCGGGGGCGTTTCCAGCCCCTGTTCCCGCAGACCCCGGATAAAAGCGTTCCGTTCCCTGGCATTCGCGCTTCGATCCTGAAAAACAATAATTCTCTGCGGCTCTTCACCCGCGATAATTCCCGCGCAGAGTCCCGCCCGATAAGAGTCTGTTTCCCGGTCTGTTCTGCATACCAAAAAATTACTGGTTCCGGTTCCGCTGGTTCTGGTATTCCGGCCTTCCATTATTATGACCGGTATATGGGGAAACTGTTCCCGGTACTGTTCAGCTGCTTCGATATAACGGCTGGGAAACAAAACGCAATGGGGTCTGGAAGAAGTCCCTTCTATCCCCAATAGCAGCACATCGGTCCCCGCGCCATCAGCGATAAGCACCGGCCGCACCCGCCTCTTCATGGTCAGTGAAGCCACCAGCGTCTGCTGTTTGAGCCGGCCTGTCCCGTACAGGGCGACAAACGACGCATCAGTAACTACGAGCGCCGGGGGACGTTGAAAAAAAACGATGAAAAAAGGGGTCAGAATAATGAAGAAAGCAAGCAGAACAATGAATGGTTTTTTGCGCTTTAGTGCCACGCATACCCCCGCGATAATACTATACCTGTAAATGACCGTTGTTGTCGATATGGCCTTCATGGTATACCGTACCATGGACTATTCGGGAATGAAGGCGCTGATAATGGGGCTGGGGCTGCATGGCGGCGGCCTTGAATCCGCCCGTTATCTCCTGCGGCACGGGGCGGAACTGATCGTTACTGATCTTCGGGATGAAGAAACTCTGGCCCCTTCGATTGAACAACTGGAAGCGGCTCGTCAGGAGACAGGCCGGAGCGCGGATTCAATCCGTTATGTGCTGGGCCGCCATGAAACCGGAGATTTCAAAAGCGCCGATATGGTGATAAAAAACCCCGGCGTGAGGCCTGATTCCCCGTATTTGCAGGCGGCCAAATGTATTGAAACCGATATTTCCCTGTTTTTGGCTGCCTCCCCTGCCCGGCTGAGTGCGGTAACCGGCTCAAAGGGCAAGTCCGGCACGGCATCGGCAATTCATTGGGTGTTAAAAAAAGCTCACAGTATGGGGAATGGCGGCTTTCGTCTGGACGGCGCTGCATGGCTGGGGGGGAACATTACTGTTTCACCGCTGAGTTTTTTCGACAAGTTAGCTGTAACTGATGACGTGGTGCTGGAACTGTCCAGCTGGCAGTTGGGTGATCTTAAAGGCCGCCGGAAGCCCGATGGCAACCCGCTCCTGAAACCAAAGGCTGCGGTGTTAACTGCAATCATGCCGGATCATCTGGATCGCTACGATACTATGGAAGCATACATCGCGGACAAGCGAATCATCTATCAGGGGCAGGATGAAAACGATTTTACCATTGCCGCAGATGATGATTGGGGAAGGAGTTTTCACGCTGAAAGCAAGGGCCGGCCATTGGTGTATTCCAAGTCCCCCCTGCCAGCGGGAACAAGCGGCGGCTGGGTCTGCGGCCCTGACAGCCCCGGCCTCGCGCAAGGCGAAAGTATTTGCCTGCGGGAAACAACAGAACTGGTTCCGGCCCGGCCCCTGGTTCCAGGGTATCACCAGAAACAGAATCTCCTTACAGCGGGACTGGCCCTGCTCGCTCTGGGCCTCCCCCCTGATCTGATCCGTGAAGGCTTGGGAACTTTCCCCGGCATTGAACACCGGCTGGAACTGTTTCACACCGCGCAGGGCATCAGTTTTTACAATGACAGCGCCGCCACAATACCCGAAGCCGCCGCGGCCGCGCTGGAAGCGCTTGCCGGTGACGCGCCGTTAACGCTGATTACAGGCGGCACGGATAAAAACCTTGATTTTACCCCGCTGGTAAAAGCGGCGGCACTGGCGCGGCGCATTGTACTCCTTGCCGGAACCGGCAGCGAAAAACTCATTAGTCTGTTTGACGCGGTCGGCATTGAATATCAGGGGCCTTTTGATTCCATTGAGCGGGCGCTTGGCGCTGCGCTGGAAACAGCCTCGGCCGGTTACCGGATCGTACTGTCCCCTGGCTGCGCCAGTTTCGGAATGTTTCTTAATGAGTTCGACCGGGGCCGCAAGTGGAAAGAAGCGGTTCTGCGGCTGGCCGGTTAGTATGGATTTGGAAATGCTGCAAGAGCGGGCGCGGATTATCCGCACTGTCCGCTCCTTCTTTGACCAGCGGAACTACCTTGAACTCGACACTCCCCTGCTCTCTCCTGATCTGATCCCCGAATCCTGCCTTGAGGTCTTTGAAACCAACCGCCTCAGTCCAACTGGAATTCAACAGAAGGGAGCGGCCCGGCCCTATTGGCTCATCCCTTCTCCTGAAATCTGGATGAAAAAAATCATCGCCCAGCACCGTACCAATGTGTATCAGATATGCAAATGCTTTCGCAACGGGGAATCTTCAGGCTTCCTGCACAGCCCGGAATTCACCATGCTGGAATATTACACCATGAACGCTGACTACATGGATTCCCTTGCTTTAACCGAAGAACTAGTCGCGTTTCTTGACAGCGGCCCGGCGTTCCGCCCGCCATTTGATCGCATAACAGTGGCGGAGGCCTTTGCCCGTTATGCGGGATTTGATCTGTTCGAGGCTGCAAAGAAAAGCGGCGCTATGGAAGCTGAGGCCCGCCGTCTGGGACTGAACCCGCCGCCCGGACTGGATATTCCCGGTCTCTACGATTTGATTTTTATTCACGCGGTGGAACCGCATCTTAATCGGGAAAAACCCCTTGCCCTGCTGGACTATCCCGCCTTTGTGCCCTGTCTGGCAAAACAGTGCGGCAATACAATGGAACGCTGGGAATTATATTTCAGGGGCATAGAACTCGCGAACTGCTTTACCGAGGAAAGCGATCCCGAAACAGTACGCCGTTTTTTTGAAAGCGAATCCGCGGCAAAGGAACAATCAGCGCTGGTACGCCACACAGTGGATCATGACTTTTGGAAAATATTCCTGCCAAAAAAAACGGCGGGCGGCGAACAGTCATTTCCCCGCTGTTCCGGTGTTGCGCTGGGCCTTGACCGTCTCATCATGACCCTGTGCCGCCGCTCCACGATTGACAGTGTGCTTCCGTTCTCAGCAGAAATGTATGCCTAAAAAAATACTAAAAGAGGTCTGCAAATTCTTTCGAAAAAACTCGGCAATGGGACGGACAGCGGCAGTGGCAAAAATCTGGATGAATCTGCCTGCGGAGCCTCGTCCGATCTTTCCCCTGCAACCGGGTATGTGTATTAAGATAGTCTCCTCCGGCAGAGAACTCCAGACAATTTTTGCCACT
>JAIRUN010000017.1 GCA_031254365.1 Treponema sp.
CCAAGCAGGGCCAAATACCTTTTGGCTGCGGGCCTGAAACCTGAAATCATAGAGCGGGTAAAGAATATACAGGATCGCTTCCCCGTGTATCCCCAGCTTGACCTTGCAATGCTTAAAAAGGCTTTTGTAGATTAAGAATGTCTGTATCATTGATATTATTACTGATAATCATTGCGGGAATAATCGCGCAGATAACAGTATTTTTGGCGGTAATGCGGGCGAACCGAAGCCGGGGCGCGGATGAAAAAGTTATACAAAAATTCGCCGATTACGAAAGCCGACTGGACAAGAATGAAGCTTCGGTACGGGAAGAAATCAACAAAAACCGTGAGGACATGATCCGTGCGGCGCGGGATTCGCGGGATGAATTAACCAAAGTTTTTTTTGATTTTTCCGCGATGCTGGACGGAAAAATCCGCGCCGTACAGGAAATGGTTGACAATTCCGCCAGAGGCAATCGTGAAGAACTTGCCGCTTCGCTCAAGTCATTTGGGGAACAGTTCAGCGCCAGTGTCAAATCGTTTAACGATCTGCAAAAAGAAAAATTCAGCGAACTGATTGCAGATAACAGCGCCAAGCTGGAAAAAATGCGGGAAACGGTGGATGAAAAACTCCATAAAACGCTTGAAACCCGCCTGGGAGAATCCTTCAAACTGGTCAGCGAGCGGCTGGAACTGGTGCAGAAGGGTCTGGGCGAAATGCAGAACCTTGCTACCGGTGTGGGCGATCTCAAAAAGGTGCTGTCAAATGTCAAAAGCAAGGGTGTGCTGGGTGAATACCAGCTTGGCGGAATCCTTGAGCAGATACTTTCACCCGCGCAATATGCCCAGAATGTAAAAACCAAAGCGGGAAGCGGCGACAATGTCGAGTTTGCCGTAAAGATTCCCAGCAAAGATGATTCATCCAAAACGATCTGGCTGCCTGTGGACGCGAAATTTCCCACAGAGGACTATGAAAAGCTCAACGCCGCCTACGATTCCGGTAATGTTGACGAAATTGATCTTTATAAAAAGGAACTGGAAAAAAAGATAAAACAATTCGCAAAAGATATTAAAACCAAATATGTTGATCCCCCAAATACCACTGATTTTGCCATCATGTTCCTGCCCTTTGAGGGACTGTACGCGGAAGTGCTGCGCATTCCCGGCCTCTTGGAAACGATACAGCGGGAGCATAAAGTCAGTATCACAGGCCCCACTACCATTTCGGCGTTTTTGAACACCCTGCAAATGGGTTTCCGCAGTCTGGCCGTTGAAAAACGTACCAGCGAAATTTGGGAACTGCTTGGCGCGGTGCGTACCGAATTCGGTAAATTCGGCGAGGTGCTGGAAAAGACCAAGATAAAACTCGAACAGGCCTCAAGGGAGATCGACAACGCCGGAGTCCGTTCACGGGCCATAGAAAAGAAACTCCGCGATGTGCAGACCCTTCCTGAAACAAGCGCTCAAAAATTGTTAGGCGACATGACAGCGCCTGATGATGATACTGGTGTTTTGTAACAGAACACTTAGCCGCTATTTCTTCTGTTCACGCTGAAATTTGGAGAAAATATCAAAAAGGATTGGATCGATCCGGCGGTGCTGTTCGATGAACTCATCCTGCATCATTACAAGGGCTTCTTCGGTACTCATGGGTTTGCGATACTTCCGGTTAGGGTCGGTAACACTGTCGAATATGTCGACAATTTCCAGAACTTTCGCGGGAAAGTAGGCAAGAGTTTCATAATTCATCATTGGTTCAATCTCATAGGAGATACAGTAGTCCTGTTTGGATTTGGGATTTGCTTTTCTATGCTGCTCCAGTTTGGCGCGGAAATAGCCATAACCGGCGCTGTCACCGTAATACTCGTGGTGGTAACCGGCGATAAGGCTCACTGACTGGGGATAACTCGTCTTATTCATGATAGAGGCATAACCCTGCTTGACATGTTCAAGCACAATCTCACGGTTATAGGCCGCTTCCCCTTCGTGGTATTCCACAGCGGCGGCCTTTCCAATGTCGTGCAGAAGAAAACCCACTGCCCAGTCAAAAAAATAGTGGGGAGGAATAGCCCTCATACCTTTATAGAAAACCCGCTCCAGCGTAACATCATCGGGGGCTAAATGCGGCAGCAGCGCACAATAAAATTCATGATATTTTGACGCAAAGGAAACCCGCAGTTTGATAATGGCGCTGGATGTTGATACGAGCTTGTTGTAATACGAAAGAAAAGCAATGCCATTGAGATACACACTGGTAATATGATGAATGATCGTACCGTTGGATTTTTCCATAAGGGCATTCATCATGGCGTTACTGAAAAGGTCCTTTGATACAAGCTGGGTGGATGACTTTATCATACTCTTGGTAGAATCTACCAGACTCTGGGTGATTTTTTTTGCCTCATCGTCAGTAAGGTTTATAGCATCCATGATAGCCGCGTGATTAACCAATGCCGCTTCCCGTGAGGTATCTACCATGGCCTCGGTTATGACTTTGATATCAACAGATTTTTCCATGATAAGTTTATCAAGCCGCTCTTTGTCTGCTTCTATCAGATGAACCCGTTCGGCATCGGTCATGGCAACAATGGCTTCGTACTCTGCTCCAAAACTCTCGGCAAGCGGTGTCAATTCCTGATCTTCGTTTCCGGTCCATGTTTCCCATGCGCCAGGCCGCGTGACAGCCTCCTCCTTGACAGCCGCAAGGTCTTCCACGGAAATAAAATACTCCCAATTTGTTTCCTGCTGCCAGAAGAGGCTGTTATGACTATATAGAGCTTTGAAGGGCAATGCCCGTTTTTTCTGTACGCTCCGGTTGACACATATAACAGGAATGTCTCCCTGAAGCATGATTTCAATATATTTTTTATTTATTCCCGGTGTCTCTGGCAACGAGAGCGCCTCCCGCAACTGGACAAGGGAATCTTTCTCTGCCATATTTCTAATGATATATTATACTCTCAAAAAATAGCAAGCACCATTTTTATGGGTTTTTATATATAAGTGAGGAAAAAGTTATGAAAGACACAGTTGCTTTACTTCGTGATTGCGGAGCCATGCTGGAAGGACATTTTCTGCTGAGTTCAGGCCGCCATTCAGACCGGTATTTTCAGTGCGCCAAATTGCTGCAGTATCCTGACAAGGCTGCCAGTGCATTGGCAGGCGTGGCGGAACAGATCACCTCGGATATACAATCGGGGAAAATTGCCATTGATGCGGTTGTGGGGCCGGCAATGGGAGGCATTATCGCGGCATGGGAACTGGGAAGGCAGTTGGGGCTTCCGGCCTTTTTTACCGAGCGGGATGATTCCGGCCTGATGTCGCTGCGCCGCGGTTTTGAGATAGAGCCGGGGCAGCGGATTCTCATTACCGAGGATGTGGTAACAACCGGAAAATCGTTTGGCGAGTGCGCCGCGGTTCTTGAAAAACTGGGGGCAACGGTAGCCGCTTTAGCCTGTGTGGTAGACCGGCGGCAGGCGGGAATCGAAATTCCCTGGCCTTTTTACCCTGCCTGTACCGTTGATGTGGCAAACTGGGAAGCCGATAGTTGCGAACTCTGCAAAAAGGGAATCCCGGCGGTAAAACCCGGATCAAGGAGGAACTGATTATGACCGGACAGATCATCAATTTTCTGACAGCTGCTCCGCCGCTTGAGCTGATACTGATTTTTTTCTCAAAGATTATCGAAGTTACGGTCAGTACATTGCGGCAAATATTGATCAACAAGGGATACCGGCGGCAGGGAACATTACTCTCGTTTGTTGAAATATTGCTGTGGACTTTTATAGCTTCACGGGTAATCATGGGAATTACCGAAGCGCCAATCAAGGGTATAGTATACAGCATCGGTTTTTCCATTGGAGTCTATTTGGGTTCCCGTATCGAAGGCTTAATCGCTATGGGCCGGGTATTGATCCAGACCATTGTTTCCAAAGAGAATTCAGGCCCGATATGCGACAGTCTGCGGCAAAAGGGCTACGCTGTTACTACCATGCAGGCACAGGGACGGGATTCAGAGAGAACGGTGCTGATGATCTTCGCGAACCGCAAAGGCAAGGAAGAGATCATCAGCGAGATACGCCAGCTTGACGGGACCGCCATGATCACCACCAATGATGTTACAACGCTGCATGGCGGGACCATAAACGCCGTACGAAAGCTGTTGAAGTGAATCAGAGGCAAGACTCCGGTAATATGAAAAACCAGCCGCCGTTTACGATCATTTATGAAGACGAGCAAATTATCGCGGTTAACAAGGCTTCCGGCGTTTCCGTTGGGGGAGACCGCTGGGATGATTCTGCAGAGCGGCTGGATTGGCTGATAGCCGGGCATATTACCGGAAATAACAGCGGCGGTTCACGGCTTTTGACAGTTCACCGCATTGACCGGGATACTTCCGGCCTCGTGGTATTTGCCAAAGATCAGGAAACCCACCGTCTGCTTTCCCTCGCATTTGAAGGGCGGCAGGTAGAAAAACGGTATATCGCCATTGTACACGGACGGCCCCATTGGAACGAAACAAGCTGCGATCTGCCGCTGGTTCCAAACGGCAACAAACTGCACATGACGATCATCGACAAATACCGGGGAAAAAAATCGCTTACCCATTTCCGGCTTTTGAACAGCGCGGGAAATTACAGTGTGCTTGAAGTTCGGCCCGAAACCGGCAGAACGCACCAAATCCGTGTCCATGCCGCAAGCATGGGTTTTCCCGTCGTCTGTGACACACTGTATGGAAAGGACAAGCCCAGGCTTGAAAAACCCGTGCTGCTTTCTTCATTCAAGCGGAACTGGCGCGGCGATCCGCTGGAAGAAAAACCACTCCTTGCGCGGCTCGGCCTCCATGCGGCGGAACTTGTGCTGCCTGTTCAGGACAGATCAGGCAATGCTGTTGATAAGGCTCCGGCTGCCCTTAGCCTCAACGCTCCCCTGCCCCGCGACATGGCCGCCCTGATCAAACAGATGGAGAAAATCGCCTGAATGATGTTGTTCCAAAACAACCAGTTTTGGAACAGACCCGCTAACCGTTTTGCTCCGCTTCACCCGGAGGACATCTACAGGTCCGGCTGCTTGGAGTCATCTATTCCCCTTTGACCAGGTACTTCACCAGGGGGGAACATATACAGGTCCGGCAGCTTGAAGGAACGATCCCCGGAAAGTGAAGATGACATCTGCAAACGGCTGACAACCGGAATCTTGAAAAAGTGAGTTATGGTTTCATAAGCCGGAGCTTCAATTTTGAGTGTAAATTCAAAACTCTTGTGGATATCCAAAGCATCAGCGGAGATAGCCGCAGGCCAGAACGTAAAAGCCCCCGGAGCATTGGCAACCAGTGTGTAGGGGTTCTGCCAGTTGTGGTTTCTCATGGCTACCAGCACGCTGTTGCAATGGAGCGATACTGTTACATCCGCAAGGGGGGCAAATGTTATACCGTCAAAGAGCCTTCCCACAATGGTGGGAATATCAAATGCCGGCTTGGGCATCTCGTCATTCACTACAGTGGGACTATCATGTCCGGTAGGCCGCTGATTATGATTCACCAACCGCAGTCCCTTGTAAACCAGCGTGGCGATGTCCGCTTCCGTCTGCTGCCGCTTGAGCTGCTCCATTTCCATACGATTCATACCCCGGTTTGAATTCATATAACGGGGCTCAATGCGATTGAGCGCATAGCAACAGGTATCCATCCGGCATTGATCGCACAGACAGAACTTCTCCGGATTGCCCTCTTTTTGAATAGCGGCAAAAATCGTTTCTACCGTGTTGAAAACAATATCTTCGGCAGTATTATGAATATCCATATTCCCCTCCTACTGTAGCCACTCTCTTTTAACGTAAAGTATATCACATAATTGCGGCAATGTCTCTATTTTTTTCTCAAAAAAAGGATTCACAAAGATACGGATAGTATACAGGGTTTTCACAAAGGAATTCAACATATCCGTTTTGAAAGCGCTGGAACTGTCGCCAAAATAGCGATCTTCGTCCAGTACATAGAGTCCGGTCTCAAAAGAGACCGGTTCAGGCACATCAATAATAAGGTCATCCGCTGCCAGCGGGATTCCCGCCATGCGGAATTCCTCCGTAAGCTGCTGTTCATGGCGGGAACGGCTGCCAATGTCCCTGAGACAGGCATGATCTGCCTCTACAAAGGGAATTTCCGCAACCGCGGCATATAGCCGCCCTTCCCACACAGCCTCGGCCAGGGCGCTGCCGGAAAGCGCCGGTGCGCTGCCGTTAAGCACCGATGATCCGCCCTGTAACAGGCTGAAAAGGCTCTGATCATCCAGATTATAGAGCGCTTCCCCGGTCAAAAGCCCGGATTCCAGGTTTTTCAGCAGTGCCTTTTTGATCATTGAGGTGGCCGAGCGTACCTGCCTGTGCCAATAAATCGTCCGGTACATGAGATATTTTGAAAAAAGGATCGCCTCCACATTGGGAATAAGGCGGGAATCAATATCCGCGCCCCGTTCAATATGGGGAATGAGCCGCGAAAGGATAAAATCCACATCCTGCGCGCCGTAAGGAACCCCGCAGTACCGGGCATCCCTGTTCAAATAGTCCAATTTATCAGGATCAAGGCAGCCGGAAAGGAGTTTCCGGTAAAAGGGCAATTCCCCGCTGTCAGCGGAAAAACCGCCGCCGGAGAGTTCTTTGTCAACAATAGCGGCGGCAAGATCAGGATCAGCGCCGGTGTCCCCTACCAGTGTTCTTACCGGCTCACTGCGGATAATCGCGCCGGTAAGGGCTTCATGGGAACGGAGCGGCAGTTCCTTGAGGGAATGGGTATAGGGAAAATGCCCCATATCGTGGAGCAGGCAGGCGCAGAGAAAAGAACGAACCCCTTCAGGACTGAGCCAGCCAGCCGCGCCCCGCTCGGCAAGGTTCTGCAAAAGCCGCCTGCCCAGATGGTACACCCCGATAGAATGGCTGGCGCGGGTATGAGTCGCTCCGGGATACACCCGGAATACCGGCCCCAACTGCATGATCCGGTACAGCCGCATAAAAGGGGCGGAATCGATCAAACGCGCCAAAGCCGGAGTAAGGTAGATGTGTCCCCAGAGAACATCCCTCACCGGATCAGTAAAGCCTTCTGTTAAAGCAGCGTGAACTGTTTCGCCCATTAAAGTCCTGATTATAGAATAATATGAAAAAATATACTATGATGTAATTATGGAGGCAGAGTCATTATTTTTTTCCGGATATTTATGGTTTTTCTCTTTTTTACCGCCGGGATAATTTACGCCCAGAGTACTGAAACAGAAGAGCCAGGTATATCACGAAGTTTAATTCCCGAAGAATTGCTGCGGCCGCGGCGGGAGGAAGATCCCCGCTATCCTGTGGATATGGTCATCGGCCCCCTGGGACAGGGTGAAATATCAGGGGAGGCTTATCAGTTTGCCCGTGAAGCAGCCACTGCCCTGCGCGCGGGGAACAAAAACGCTGCCAGTCTTTCCGCCATGAATACGGTGCTTCTTGAATCCTGTCTGAGTACGCTGGATCAAGTTAGTCCCCGGAGTTTCCGTTTGGGCAGCGGGCGGGAAGAACCGGACGGTTCATATTCTTTTTTAATCCGGTTTATCGGGAGGGAACAGGGAATAACCGGAGAATTGTATATCCGCCATGAGGAGCAGCCTCCTGCCCGGACAGCGCCTGCCCAGGCGGCTGCGGCAGAACCGGCAGAGCAGGCAGATACGGCAGATATAGCGGCGGCAGATACAGCGGCAACTGAAAATACAGAGAATGAACGGGAAACGCCGGCAGCGGCGGAGGCCATCCCGGTCAAAATGGTCTGGGTGTTTGAGGATCTGATTCTCGAAGAAGCCCGCGACCGGGAAATCGAGAATAAAGAGAGCAGGCATCAGTTTGATTTTTCTCCTTATGAGCGATTCTTTTAGGATAAATTTATGGCAACACCTATTAAACGAATAGAAAAAGATTTTCTCATCAAGGTGCTGTATGATGAAGACCTCCCTGTAATATACCTAAAGGATCGCAGCGAGTTCATCCTCAAGCTGGAAGAACCCGCAAAAACCGAAATGATATTCCGTTCCGATCATCCGATCAACGGGCTGAGTATCAAAAGCAAGCTGGATTTGAAGTTCAACTACCGGGGCATTGTGATCAGTTTCACTTCAGATGTAACTCACATCAAAGACGGACTCATTACCTGTAATATACCCGCGCTCTTATACAAAGACCTTGACCGTTCATCGTCACGGGTCAGCACTCCGTCCGATATGAAGATACAGTTAACCTTTCTGGGTGACCGCTACGATCTGTCTTTTCCCAGAGTTATGGAATACAATCCCGATGATGCGGCCGCTCTTTCCCAAAGCGTTGATCCCCACCACCTCTCAGGGTTTATTGAGCAAATGAGCGAATGGGTAAAAAATTATGCCAGCAGCTACAAGTTGTTCATCTTCAAAGATACCAAACCTCAAACAATGGAAGAACGGATTGTCGCGGAAACGGGCAAGACCCTGTTCCTTATTTCCACGCAGGCGGATTTCCCTATAGTCGATCCCTATCCCCACAAGCGAATCATTACCGGGGAGATGTTCAAGTTCTATCTGGAAAGCATCGGCGTTGACCCGGCCAAACTGGATAATGCCTGTAAAAACTATATCGAATCCAGATTCGACAACGGAATATATTCTGAAGCATGGGTTCCGGTATTATTTCAGGAGTATGTGATCGGCTATATCCATATCTGGGTAAACGAAAAAGGGAAACCTCCTATTGATTATACGATTATTGACAGCCTGTACGAGTTTGCCAAAATACTGGCATATTCGCTCAAAACAAGCGGCTATTTTGAAAAGGGCAAACTGCAAAACGAGGCTTTTAGCGGCAAGGTTATTGACATCAGCGCATCAGGGCTGCTCTTTACCTATCCTCACTCAGACCGTTCCCCTGCCCTGCTGCCGGACAGTGAGCTAACGATAAAAATTATCACCCCGCAGCGAAGCGTTACGACTGCGGCAAAAATAGTGCGCCGGTTCAAAGACCCTTCAACATGCTACTTTGGATGCAGTTTTATTGATATAGAGCCGGAGGATATTCGCTTTCTCTTTGAGTATATCTACGGCAAACCCTATACCGATACGGACGCTACATTCCTCATGGGGCATGTGTAAAGCAAAGCCCTTTATTGATAAACGTCAATTTCATAGATCAATTCATCAGAATATGCGTCATATACCCTTCTTTTAAAAACCAAAGGAACCCGTATATCGTTTATTTCATTATCACTGAATTCATCTACTATAATTACAACCTTTACGATTAAATATTCTACTGCCAATTTTCTGGTTTCATTTTCCGTATTAAGCCATTCAACCCTGTTTATTTCCGGAAGCTGGGGCCAGATATTTGCAATAAAAAAAGTTAAAAGAGCGTTTCTGTAAGTATCATTAAAATCGGCATTCGGAGCCATGTGGCCCCTGTCATATCCTGAATTCCTGTAATCAGTATGTCTGGGCAGGGAATAACCGTTTTCGCTTAACAGATTTCGCAGCACGCCCCCGTCTCTGTTTTGCGTAAATGTCGCTGATGGCCGTCTTACGCCCATGCTTTCCGCCCGTTCTTTTGTCAGAAAATATTGTATTATATGCGGCCCTCTGTTAACTGCATCATAACAGCCTGAATAAAGTATTTCCTCATCATTTGAAACGGCAAAATCAAAATGTCCTGATAAATCACAGGCAAAAACAAACGTTATGCGAAAAAATAACAGAAGTAAAAATGTTTTTTTTGCCATTTGCAACTGCTTTCTACAGAGGATTGTCCTGAAAAACGCCGCTCCCTTTTACCCGCGTTCCAGCTTGCGGTACACATAACGGTGCGGGCTGTCCGCTGTGACTCCGAGTTTTTCCCGCCGCCATTCGGCGTATTCAGACCAGTTGCCGTCGTACCAGATCACTTCACCGTCCTCAAACGCGAGGATGTGGGTAACGATCCGGTCAAGGAACCAGCGGTCGTGGCTTATCACAAGACTTACACCGGCGAAACTGTCCAGCGCGTCCTCAAGCGCCCGCAGAGTATTCACGTCAAGATCATTGGTGGGCTCGTCCAGCAGCAGCACATTGGCCCCTTCCTTGAGCATCATCGCCAGGTTGAGGCGGTTGCGCTCGCCGCCTGAAAGTACGCCCACTTTTTTCTGCTGGTCGCCGCCTGAGAAATTGTACCACGCGCAATAGGCCCGCGAGTTGACTTCCCGCGCACCCTGCTCTACCCCAAGTTTGATCAGATCAAGGCCGCCTGAAAGCTGCTCCCAGACGCTCTTGTCATTGTCCAGACTGGCGCGCATTTGATCGGCATACCCCAGTTTGACGCTGTCACCAAGTCGCAGCTCTCCGGCATCGGGCTTTTCGGTTCCGGTGATCAGTTTGAAAAGCGTAGTCTTGCCCGCGCCGTTCGGCCCGATGATTCCGACACAAGCGCCGGGCGGCACGGTAAATTCCATATTTTCAAACAGCAGCCTGTCGCCAAATGATTTTGAAAGCCCCTGTGCTTCGATGACGAGTTTGCCAAGATACGGTCCTGCCGGAATGGTAATTTTATTGTTCTGCGCCGCGCCGCGGGAACGCTCCCGCTCATCATCCTGAAAAAGTTTTTCGTATTGGGTAATGCGGGCCTTGCTCTTGGCATGGCGGCCCTTGGGACTCATGCGAATCCACTCAAGCTCTCGCTGTAATGTTTTGCGGCGGTCACTTTCGCCCTTTTCCTCCTGAGCCATGCGCTGCTCTTTCTGCTCCAGCCAGCCGGAATAATTTCCTTTCCACGGGATGCCCTCACCGCGATCCAGTTCAAGAATCCAGCCCGCAACATTATCCAAAAAATAGCGGTCATGGGTAACGGCAATGACCGTTCCCGCATAGTCCCGCAAATGGCGCTCAAGCCACGCGACAGTTTCCGCGTCAAGGTGATTGGTCGGCTCATCGAGTAAGAGGATGTCCGGTTTTTGCAGAAGCAGCCGGCACAATGCTACCCGCCGCCGCTCGCCGCCTGAAAGGTGATCCACCACTTCATCTCCCGGCGGGCAGCGCAGGGCTTCCATTGCCAGTTCCAAACGGCTGTACAAATTCCAGCCGTCAGCGGCTTCGATCTTTTCCTGCAACTCCGCCTGCTTGGCTCCGAGTTTATCATAATCCGCGTCAGGTTCGCCAAAGGCCTCGCTCACCTTGTCAAATTCCGCAAGCAGGGCCACCAGTTCTTTCGCGCCTTCGGCCACAATCTCTTTGACGGTTCTGCCAGCCTCAAGCTGGGGCTCCTGTTCAAGATAGCCGATAGTGTAACCGGGGCTGACCGTGGTTTCCCCCGCGAACTCCGTGTCCACCCCGGAGAGAATTTTCAGGAGGCTCGACTTCCCCGAACCATTAAGGCCGATCACGCCGATCTTGGCCCCGTAAAAATAGGAAAGGCTGATGTCTTTGAGTACCTGTTTGGTTCCGTGTTTTTTGGAAACGCGGTACATCGAATAAATTATTTTTTTATCGTCTACGGTTGACATACTATGAATGTAGCATATTGGCGAAAAGAATGAAAGTGTAAGGGCAAGGGGTTTTTGAATATGGTCTGGGTTTATGATTCAAATTGTTCAATAATGGCCTGACGTATGGCCCTGCTTTCAGCCATATAATTCTTGATTGAATCAATATTGGCATTTGTTATCATTATTTGCCCTTCGTATATTTCAGATTTTGCATAGTCTTTTGCCCGATCCAATGTAGATTCATTTCTATGCTGCGGTGTAAAATCATGATGTGTTTGTATTACAGTATTCTTCAAAACCCAATACCTGACACAATCTCTGTACACGGCAATCCATAGAAAGACATCGCAACATGAAGGTTTCAACTGTTGAAAATTCATCAGAAAGCTTCTTTTTGTATCTGAAGAAAGTGCTTTAACATACAATGGTTCATCAGCCCTATCTCTATCTACCGCTCGCGATGCTTTAACTTCTATCTTTATATTTCCAGAAGAATAAGGTAGATATAAATCATATTCGCCCTTATACGCCGGATCAACTTTTTTGTTTGGACGTTTCAGTTCAGGTTCGATAGAAATAAGATGACCAAAAGCCCATGTATCACCAAAACCACGAGGGGCGGTAATTTCAAAAACGTGCAAGAAAAGGTTTCTATTGATATAATCATCACGAAGCTCCAAGTATTCTTCAAAAGATAAAATATTTCTGGTTAATAAAGATGATATAATATATTCATACTTACTAAACGGATAAACAGAATTAATACTATCTATTTTTTGTCTAAAATCATCTGCATCATCAATTTTGTTTATTAACAAATTCAAATCTTGTTCCAGCGTTTCCATTTGTTATCCCTCTTTCATATAAGCGTATTGACTTTTGTCAATAAGAAATGATTTACAGATTATTTCATCTATCTCGTCTTGAAAATCATTGATATTACCATCCCCGGATACAAAAGTCTTATTGTATAAATTACATATATATTGATGCATTTCAGCGGACAGTATTGGCAGCGGGAGATTTTGCAAGTGGGATTTCAATATTTTTTTTGAATGATATTTTTTTCTGTATATAAATGTATATATATCGCTGTTAAAAAATGATACTATTGTTTCCATAGGATAATTTTTTGAAATAAGAAGATTTGCGCTATTTAAAAGAAGCTTATTATCATTATCAAGAACACAGACAAGTTTGTCGCATATAAACCGGTATATTATTTTTTTTTGCCGGTAGTAGTCTATAGGGGCTATTTGCTGGTATAATTTGGGTTGAAATTTAATAAAATATTCCGGCTCTAATAATTTATATTTCTCTATGTCCTTACCACGAAATACCGCTTCTGCATTTTCACTTTTTTTGTCTAGAAGATATTTTTTGTTATTACCAGTAACTATTCCAAGCGCAAAAACAGTATCATTTTGCAAGTTAATATATTCGGTATTATACATCTTTTCTAAAAGAAAGGTATCTTGATCGTTACTGGTTGCGCTTACAATATAATCGGGTGGTATAATATTTTTAAGTGGCAATTGGAAAATATTACCAGTTTTATTTTGAATAGTTATATTACATTCAGCCGAACTTTTTTTCAAATGAATCAAAATATTTTCTGACAAAACCCCTTTAAAAGCATTGCCAAGTAACTTTATGAATATTTTGTTGTTCTTATTAAAAACAATATTTCTAATATTTCTGTGCGCGACAACATTTAAAAATGAATGAGGGAGAAAGAAAAAAAGATTCCCATCCCGATTTAGTTTTCTTATGGAATTATATAATGAAATACTAAATATTTCTGTCGTCTCAAGTTCAGGATATGATGCAATAAAGCTATCTTTTTCCTTTTTTGAGAATTTGCTCCCCCATGGCGGATTTGTAATTATAAAATCAAATTGTTCATTATTATTTTGTGAGAATAAATCATTGGTATTATTAAGAGTAATATCCTGTCTGGAAATATTGGC
>JAIRUN010000097.1 GCA_031254365.1 Treponema sp.
GGAATATTGAACAGGCCCTGCGCGTAATTTGAAAAAGCCTCGGCAAGGCCAACGGCAAAGGCGGCGGCCAAAAGGCCGAGGGGTCTGCGGCCTCCGAGGAAAATGATCACCAAGGCGATCCAGCCTTTGCCCGCCGGCATATTGGGAACAAAGGCCCCCAGATTCATACTGAGGAATGAGCCGCCGATTCCGCAATAAATACCGGAAATCAGAAAGGCGGCAAAGCGGTATGTATCGGGTTTCATTCCGAGTGATGCAAGGGCTTCGCTGTGTTTGCCGCAGGCTCGCAAGTGGTAGCCAAAGGGTGTTTTGAAAATCACGAGCCATGCGGCAAGCAGCAGCAGCCAGCCTGCGTACACATACAGGGTATGTCCGGAAAATAGTTCGGCGGCAATTGGAATATTTTTTACAAGCGGAATATCAATAATCGGCAAATGTCGCATATCGCGTACAACCACAACACCCCGCGTATTAAATAATTGATGTGAAAGAACCACCGTCAGGCCGCCTGCCAGCAGATTTGCCGCAAGTCCGGTGATAAATACATTTGAGCGGAGTTTTAATGTACTGGCGGCAAGAAGCAGCGACAACACCAGCGAAGCGAGAATTGCCGCGGCAAGTCCCGCAGTAAAACTTCCGGTGAAGTATACTGCGACAATAGCGGAAAAAGCTCCGGCAAGGAGCAGACCCTCAAGCGCGATGTTTAACATTCCGGCGACTTCGGTAAAAAGGCCGCCGGTCGCGGCAAAGAGCAGGGGGGTCATAATGATACAGGCGCTGTGCAGCGCGGGCAAAAAATCTTTCATTGCCGTTTCTTCCCTGTAAACATGGCGCGCAGACTTGCGCTGGTTGCCAAAAAGAAAATCACCGCCTGCACAATGGACGCGACTTCAAACGTGATGTCCGAATTCTGCATGGCGATCCGCGCGCCCGATCCAAGCCACGCAAGGAAAAGACTTGCCGGTATCAGCGCCGGAGGATAAAAGCGGGCGATAAGCGCCGCCGCGAGACCGTTCCAGCCAAGCCCGGCGGAGAATTCTTTTATCGTTCCGTAATAAGTGCCAAACACGGCAAGGCCGCCCGCAAGACCGTAAAAGGCCCCGCTCAAAAACATCGCAATCACCGTATTCAATCTGGTGTTAATCCCGCCGTAGCGGGCGAATATTTCGCTGGCCCCGGCCATTCGCAGCTCATAGCCGAATTTCGTCCGGCTGAGAAAAATGTGTACCGCCAGGACCGCCGCCAGCGCGATGAAAATAGCGGCGCTCAAATTCGAGGGCGGCAGGATCAGCGGCAGCCTGAGCGCTGTGGCGATTTTTTTCGTTGATTGCAGACTGGTTTCGGGATCAAGAAAGGGGCCGTTCACAAGGTAATTGACGATCAGTATCAAAGCATTGGAAAGCAAAAACGTGGTGATGAGTTCGCTGGTATTCCACCGCGCCTTGCATAAGCCGGACAGGGCCGCCGCAAGACCGGCGACAACAGCCCCGGCAAGTATGGCGATAAACCCGCCGAAAAATCCCAGTTGAGACAGGGACAGCGCGGCGGCAGTGGCGATAAAAGCCCCCGAATAAATCTGGCCCTCTCCGCCCAGATTCAGGCTGCCCGTTTTCATGGCAATACTGACTCCCAGCCCGCCAAGGATCAGCGGCACGGCGCTGTTCAGCATATTGCCGAAACTGTACACATTACGGAATGGGCCGAAAAAGAAAAAGAACAGAGTCCGCGCCGGTGTTTTGCTGAGAATACAGGCAAGGGCGATCAGTACCAGCAGGGAAATAAGCAAAATGGCAATAATCCCGCCTGAGGGAATCTTTCTGTTCATTACGCTCATTGTGCTGTCCCTCCGGGTGAAAGCCCCTGCATACAAGCGCCGATTTTTTCTTTTATGGAAGCTGAATCCGCTCCCGTCGCTTCCGTATTGCTGAATTCTCCGGCGGCCTTTCCACGGTACATCACAATTATCCGATCAGCCAGACTGAGTATCTCGTCAAGATTAGTGGAGATTAGAATAATCGCCGCTCCCTTTTCGCGTAATGCGGCGATTTCCCCCCACACAAAATTGCTGGCGGCAATGTCCAGCCCCCAGCTTGGTTCGGAAAAAACAATGTAGTCCCTGAACTTATCGATTTCACGCGCCAGAATCAGCTTCTGTAAATTGCCGCCGGAAAGAGAAGCGGCCTGTTTCGCTTCAGCGGCCCCCGCGACATTATGGCGCTTGATGAGATCAGCGGCAAAAGTCTGTATCGCCCCGCGATCAAGAAAACCCATGCGGGTCAATTCATGGCGGCGGTCAATGATGATGTTTTCATCGACAGTGGCTTCCGGGGCGCTTCCCACCCGCAGCCGGTCAGCGGGCACATAGGCAAGCCCCTGATTGCGCAAGCGGCGTATGTTCAGGCGGGAAATATCCCTGCCCCGGTGCAGAATCGCGCCCGCCGCCGGATGAAGAAAGCCCCCCAGCGCCGCTTCCAGCACACCCAGTCCGTTTCCCCCAACCCCCGCAAACCCAAGTATTTCTCCTGAACGCACCGTAAAAGAAAGCCGGTCAAGCAAGGGACGCTTCTGTCCGCGCCGCCTTATGGTAACATTATCAAAAACAATAACCGGCTCTGATTCTTTTTCACTGTTTTTCTTTATTAAGCCATTTGAGCTTATTATTAACTCTGATGTTGCGCCTATCATCATCCGGGAAATTTCATGCTCGTCGATTTCAGCGGTATCACGAATGCCAACCAGTTCGCCCTGCCGGAGTACGGCAACCCGATCCGAAATGAGTTTTATTTCCCGCAGTTTGTGGGTGATCAGGATCAGGGATTTTCCCGCCTGAGCCAGCGTTTTGAGTGTTTTGAACAGCGCAGCGGTCTCATGTTCGGTCAGCGCAGAGCTTGGTTCATCAAGGATGATAATGTCCGCGTTCCGGTGGAGCAGGCGGCATATCTCCACCTGCTGCATTTCGCCGATACTCAGCGTATGCACCGGAATGGCAGGATCAACTGAAAAATGATGAGCTTCGATCACCTGTGTTGCCGCCGCTTGCGCCTGCGCCCGGTCAAAAAAGATTCCCCACTTGCGCGGCTCGATCCCCATCACAATATTTTCAGCGACAGTATATTCGGGAAAGAGCATAAAGTGCTGATGAACCATGCCAAGTCCCAGCCGCCGGGCAGTAATGGGGGAATCAATAGTAACTGCTTTACCGTTAATATAAATCTCGCCGGTATCAGGCGTTTCAAGGCCGCAGAGTATCTTCATCAGGGTAGTTTTGCCCGCGCCGTTTTCACCGGCAATGCAGAGTATTTCCCCTTTGCGCAGACCGAGACTTATATTGTGATTGGCCCTTGTTCCACTGCCGGAATATGTCTTGCTGATGCCGCGCAGTTCAGCGGCATAACCACCACTCATATTTACAGTATACAATCATTTCACACATTTCACAGCGGAGGCGCTGTATACTCAACGCGGCCCAGCCGGATATCGTTCATAAAGGCATTGAATTCCTGCTGAATGTCATCGGGAAGATAATCACGGTAGCCCGGATCATCGGCGATAAAATCAAGATAGCCTTCTTTCGCACCCACGAGCTTTGATGCGCCGTATTGGAGCTTTCCGGCAAGGGCATCCGCAAGGATCTCCTTTGCCAGTTTTTTTTGCTGCATAAGGCCGCAGCCTATAATAAATCCCGGCGCTGCCTGATATTCATTAATATTGTAGAACACCGCATAAGCACCGCCGTCTTTTATTGCACGTATCATTCCCTGAGCAGCGCCGCCCGCGATTGAGGCGAACACATCAACCCCAGCGGTGATCATGCTGGACGTAAGTTCGGCGGCCTTGTTTGCGTCAATCCAGTTGCCAATGACACGGAAATCCAGTTCAATCCGGGGATCAACGCGCCGCGCCCCTTCCAGAAAACCGGGAACAATGTGCCGTGAAAGCAGGGGATATTCCTGCGCGGCAATAAACCCGATGCGCCTTGAATTATTGGCATGGGGCATGGCGCTTGTTGTTACCAAACCCGCAAGATAGCCCAGATACAGCGATTGTTCATATTGATTGTAGAGCCATGTGCTTATCTGGGGATTCCCCTCGCAGCTCGCATCGGTGATAGCAAATTTCTGGCCGGGAAATTTCGTTCCCACATTGGCGCAGATTTCCGGCAGCGAAGGATTGGAACCCAGCACCAGATCGTATTCGCCGCCTGCCACAAGCGATGTAAGCTGCTCCTCCCATTCGGCCTGATTGAAACCGGCTTCGTATACCGTAACTTTTACATTGGAATGTTCCGCGGCGAATTCCTGCGCGCCTGCCGCAAGCAGTTCATAGGTAGGACTCCCGGCCGTTACTCCGGTAATATACACCAGCACTGAAAGAGCGCCCTCTCCTGATTTTGAATCTTTAGCCCTGCATCCCGATAGCAGAACGCAGAACAGTAAAATTATTATTACATATTTTTTCATGCTTTCTCCTGAAGGCAAGTATACTAAAATGGCAGGTTATTGGATATATTTGGCTTAAACCAGAAAGCTCTCCGCTAAGGCCATTATCGCTTCCTTGGACAAATCCCGAAACATAAAAGCATATGTCAAATAATCTACTGTGCCGCCTTTAATATTTGCCTTTCTGTTTTTTTTCGCCGCAACATACCGAACCATATTGAGAAAAATACACGCAGCGATCTTCACATTAAGAGTTATGTTTGGAAAATGTTCGTGTTCAAATGGCATTAATTTTAATATCCAGAAACACAGCAGACTGCCTTCATTCAACTCTCCCATATCTATCCCTTTATGATAGATATGAAAATAAAGCCGCCGCATCTCTATTCTATTAAAAATTTCATATAAAACTTCTTCACGGCAAAAAATATCAGACGGATTATCTATCCCCAGCGCTCCGGCGATATTTTTCATATACGACTGCAGTTTATACAGTAAAATTGCCATTGTTTCTTCATCAACCGGTTCATATTGAGGAATTGTGCCGAAATTTTTTAACATAAATTCCCCGCACGGCCTAAAGCCTCTACAATTTCTTTACCATTTTCACCTTTTGTAAAATCCGCCTCGTCAGAAAGCAAAGCATCAAAAATTGTTTCATCGGGCTTGCGAAACCGCTCGTTTTCAATTGTTGCTCTCACTTCCAAATAGTGCCGATACACCTCTTTTGAAAAAAAACAGGGGGTTTCTATACTGACTCTGGCCACATGGATCTCCTCATTGGTTAATATTATACTCATTCTTGACATTTATCAAGATGTTTTTGATTGTTCCTCGTTCCTGTTAATTGTCGCCGCGAAAAGACTGTTGAGGATTCCCAGAAAGGCGGAGATGGAAAACAGCACTTCAATGCCTGTAACTTTCCAAATCCATCCGCCCATGAGGGCAATAAAGATGCTGATAACATGATTCACTGAAATACCGGTAGACAAAGTGGCGGTGATCTCCTCCTGACTCGAAGCGATGCGCTGGACATACACGTTACTCGCCATGCTTGCCAGGGAAATAATGGAATCCAGCACATAGTTGCAGCAGACCACAATAAAGGCAATATGCATGGGGAAAAGATGGTGGGCAAAACCATAGAGGAGACAGACCAGAATGAGGACAAGAGTGTCGCCTACCATGACCACTTTATATCCCAGCCGGTCAATGATTCTGCCAATCAGCGGGCCGCAGAGTATGCCAAAGCCCGCGTTTATTGCCAGCAGCAGGGCAATAACGGAAGTGTCCGCCCCGTAATTGATGATAAGCACATAGGGCGCAAAGGTAAGGAATATCTGTTTTCGTGCGCCGTAAAAAACTTCCAGCATATAAAACTTGAAAAATTTTTTCGCAAAATAAAAACGCCTGCGCTGTGATTTAAGGGTAGTTTCCTTTAGGGCCAGAACGGTCAGTGTTGACGCAATCATCAGGGCCACGGACATACCAAAAACGATCCGGTAGCCCGTGATGTCAGTCCGCTCAAAACCCATCCTGCCAAGCACAAAAAAAATTCCCGTTACAAGAATGAATCCCGCAATATGGCCCAGTTGGGTGATGGAACTCGAAATCCCCAGAGAGGCCCCGGCCTTTTCCCGCTGCGCCAAATCCAGAGAAATGGTGGCCCGCACCGGCATGATGATGTGTTCCCCGGTACTGAAAAGCACCATAAAAAGCACGACAAAAAATTTGGTCATAAAAAATGGGCCGCTTGATGTAAGGAAAAGCCCCGCAACGCCTCCGGTCATAAGGGCAATGCCGATCTTGAAAACCCTGCTTTCGGTAAACCGGTACATTAGGGCCAGAATCAAAATCAGAAAAAGCCCCGGCATCTCCCGAAAAAATTCTACTATCCCCCGTTCAAAGGGAGTGACATGGAGAATTTCCGCGAGATAATTGTCCTGAATGCCTCTGTACAATCCGAAAGCTACTCCCGAAAGTATCAGGACGCTTAAAAAACGGCCCACCCTGGCATCGGGCCGGTAGACATCGGCGAACAGCAGGCGGCGAACCGCCGCTTTCGTATCAGATGATGTAGACATATATTGAATGGTTATAGTCCAGCCCTTTCCTTTTCAGGCAACCGGAAACTATTACCCTCCTCCCATTAACGATGATGCGTCCATAAATTGCTCCCATGACAATGTTGCCGGTTCAGTGGTGAAATTATATCGTAACGGCAATGGTCCGCTGCCTCTGTATATGTAGCTCGTCCCTGTCCTATCTGTATTTTCCGCCAACACAAGATAGTATGCGCCGGGAGTCACTCCGATAAAGGTAAATGTTCCGCCACTATTCATGCTGACTCCAACAGGAACAGGAGCTATCAAGTTGGTCAACAGAGCGGCCGCCTCAATGGGTGTACCTTCGGGAATACCGGTTACTGTCAGCGTCAATGTGGAAGAAGGTTCACCTTCTTGCGCATAAAATTGTCTCCAGGGAATGGCAGCCTCTGCGGAAGTAAACTCGTATATTGCCGGTATCTGCCCGCTGCCAATGTACACATAATTCGTCCCTGACCCGGTCAAGGATGTAACCAGGGCAATATAATAACTGCCCAGGCTGGTAAACGGATCGCCAATATTCATCGGAGGCGAAAAATGATTAAAAGTGAAGACGCCACTTGTATTGGCCATAGCAACCGCAACGGCATTCTCCATAGACAAACCATCTTTGAGCAGAGTGGCCCCAAGTATACCTGCTGAGGAATCAAAGCTGCTTACGGTCAGCTTCAGGGGAACGGGATTTTCTTTCTCAGGTTCCGGAGGACAAGCTAAAAAAGCAAGCGTGGCGAACACAGCTATTCCCCATAAAAATACCTTTTTCATAATGAACCTCCTGTAAGCCGGTTTTTTCCCATACGAAAAAACTCACTTGCCAGTATATCTGTCTATGCGCTCGCTTGCCAATCAGCCGGTAAAGCGATATTATGACATTATGGCATGGATGCAGTATTTTATCACCATATATGACTATATCCGCCCGATTCTTGATGTGGCGCTGCTTGCCTTTCTGCTGTATAAGGGATATGAACTGCTCGTCAAAACCCAGGCCCTGCAACTGGTTAAGGGTGCGGGTTTTCTGGCCCTGGTGTATGGTATCGCCTTTCTCTTCAAACTGACCACCCTGCAATGGGTGTTGAATAGTTTGGGGCCGGGGCTGTTTATCGCCATTGCCATTGTTTTTCAGCCGGAACTCCGCAAGATTATACTCCGGCTGGGGCAGGGGGAATTTTTCCGGCCCGATACCAAGCCCCGGATCGGCCAGCTTGAAGCGGTGATAACGGCGGCTGAACTGCTTTCCCAGCAAAGACGGGGAATGCTTGTGGTGTTCCCCCAAAAAATCAATATCAAAAATATTATCGAAAGCGGAACCAGAATCAACGCCGACCTTTCCTCAAGCCTCCTTGTGGCTATGTTTCAATTTGACGGTCCCCTGCATGACGGGGCCGCGATAATTCAGTACGGAAAGATCATCGCTGCCGGATGTTTCCTGCCCCTGTCTGAACAGCAGGACATACGCAAAAGTTTTGGTACACGCCACCGGGCGGGCCTGGGTATGTCTGAACAGTCCGATGCAGTGGTACTGGTGGTTTCCGAGGAAACCGGAGCGATCTCTCTGGCCTATGACTCCAGACTGTACTACGATCTTTCCCTTACGGAAATTACCATCAAGCTCCAGGAACTCCTTGACCGGGGAGGCCGGAGGATAGCGGAATCAAGTGCTTTCTCTCTGGGGGCTTCCGGTCTGGATGACAAGGGAGTTTTTGTTGAACATTAGGAAACTGCTCACCCGTGCGGTGGAGAATTGGCCGGCAAAGGTGCTTTCCATTGCCCTTGCTTTTATCATATTTATCTTTCACCGTATGAATACGCTGGAGACGCGGTTCTTTTCCATTCCTCTTTCGGTGGAGACCAGTTCCACACTTATTCCCGCGGGTGACTATCCCCAGATCATCCGGGTGAGTCTGCGGGGGGACACCGGCAGTATCTATACGATTTCCGAAGGCGATATTGAAGTCTATATTGATTTAACCAAATACGAAAACGAAGGTTTATATCGCGCGCCGGTGCAGATTCGAAAAAAGGGAAACGCTCTGGGTGTTGAGCCTCTGGAAATCTCCGTTGAACCCATGGAAATTTCTTTGCGGCTTGATCAAAAAAAAGACATGGGGGAACTGCAATGATAACCGGCATCGGCGTTGATATAGTGTATGTACGGCGCATGGAACGCTGGTGCAGGGAACGCAGGCTGCTGGATCGCTATTTTCATCCAATGGAACTGGAAACGGCATTTTCACGGGGCGGCGGCGCAGTGCTTTCACTGGCGGCCCGTTTCGCCGCAAAGGAAGCCTTTGGCAAGGCCCTTGGAACCGGATTTGCGGGAATGGCGTTAAAGGATATTATGGTGATTAACCGGCACAATGGCTGCCCGGAAATAAATGCGCAGGGAACCGCGCTGGCTGCTCTGCAAAAAAACGGAGCAAACAGGGTACATCTGTCACTTACCCATGAACGGGACAATGCCGTTGCAATGGTTGTACTGGAAAAAACGGGGGAAGTATGACCAGGAAAAAAAAGGAAAAAGAAACAAGGGAATTAAAAGTATCGTTCCTTTCAAAGATGGAATATAAGTGCCCGGTCTGCGGATGTATTTTCCGCAGGGAAGAGCTGCTCTCAGGCGGCGGCAGACTGATCGCCGGTGATATGACAGAGGAACTTCACCGGATATTCGAACCTTCATTAAAATACGGTGAAATATATCCCTTGGTGTATCTGGCAACAGTTTGTCCCGAATGCTGGTTTGCCTCAATGGAAGGTGATTTTCTCCAGCTTCCTCCTGCCAAGCGGTCAAAGATCAAGGAGGATCAGGAATGCCGCATGGCGGAAACGCAGTTGATTTTTCCCGGCATTGATTTTAATAATCCACGAAGATTGATGGAAGGCGCTGCATCCCAATATCTGACGCTCCGCTGTTATGATCAATACACCAAAGAATTTTCTCCTACTATCAAACGGGGCCTTGCCGCGCTGCGGACTGCATGGCTTTTGGACGATCTCAACAAACGATTCCCCAAACAGCATTATGACTGGCTGGGAATCCTGTTCCGCAAAAAGGCCCAGTATTTTTATAACGATGCTCTTGACCGCGAGCAGACCGGCGGTGAAACCATGTCGGGCCTCAAGATATACGGCCCCGATATAGACAAGAATTATTCGTATGAGGGAATGCTTTACCTCTGCTCATACCTTCGCTACAAATTCGGCCCTGCGCATGATCCTGAGCAGCGGAAAGCCTCCCTTGAATATTCCCGCAGAACCATTGCCAAGCTCTTTGGTATGGGAAAAGCCTCCAAAGACAAGCCCGGCGCGTTTCTGGAAATGGCCAGGACGATGTATGATACCATCAACAAGGAAATTGAAGAGATGGGGGCATGACGCGTCACGTACCCGGCAGAAATATTAAACTGCTCATCGCGTATGATGGCACTGATTTTTCAGGATGGCAGAAACAGGGAGGATACACCCCGCCGGAAAATTCCACCGGGCTTTCCGCAGGGGTCAGGGGCCGAACAGTACAGGGTGTCATTGAACAGGCCCTTGCACAAATGCACAAGGAGCCAGTTACGCTTACCGGATCAGGCCGCACTGATTCGGGCGTACACGCCGCAGGGCAAGTCGCCAATTTTTACACTACAATTAACAACATTCCGCCGGATCGTTTTGTGCCTGCCCTGAACGGCCTGCTTCCCGCTGATGTGCGGATTCTTTCGGCGGATGAAACCCGTCCTGATTTTCACGCCCGCTTTGATGCCCGCATGAGAACATACCGCTATCATTGTATCTGCGGACGCCATGCCCTGCCCCACGAGAACCGCTATAATTTGCAGCTCTGGCGCTACCCGCGCCTGGAAACACTTAACGCATACTGCCGCCTGTTATTGGGTGAGCGGGATTGTTCTGTTTTTGCCGGGGCGGGCGACATGAGTGTATCCCGCAGCAGATATATTTTTCACGCCGGTTTTATGGTGGAAGCCGGTCGGCTGATCTTCGAAATCAGCGCCAATGCCTTTTTGTGGAAGATGGTGCGTTCAATCGCCGGGACTTTTCTCCATTACGAGGAACGCGGCTCGCCGCCTGAAGAACTGCGGGATATAATCGCATCGGGTGACCGCAGCCGCGCCGGCCCTACCCTGCCCCCGCAGGGACTGTTCCTCTGGAAGATCGATTATTACCGTGCCTAGCGGCCCAAAAAAATTCGAAAAAAGTGGTTTTCTTTCAAAAAAGGTTGACCCTTTTCTTTTGGCGTGATATTTTACTGTTTATAAGGGACTTATCTTACAGGGCAGGTGTTTTTGGAAAATAGCCCGTATGGGCTTATTGATAGACACAGGAGGAATATATGAGGTACATGGTTTTTATGCTCGTTTTTGTGTTGTTTTTTGTTGCTTGTCCTACAGAAGATGAAATATTGATAGAGACAAAAGCGTGGGAATCAAAAGACGGGTTTATACAATTTTATACAAATGATTCGAAGAACTATGGAAAAATTTTTTGGACAGCCTATGAAAATGTAAATGCCGCAAATACCTATGAGATTGAATGTAAAAAAATGAGCGGTTCTGAAGATTGGCACTATGGGATGATATTCGATGTGTCGTTGGATCTCTATACATATCACCGAATAGCAATAACCAGTGATGGCTATTATAGTGTGTATTCACAAAATGGAAAAGACGATGAAGGGACAATGCAGAAGAGTTGGATACGCTCAGATAAATTAAATACCGGGTATGATACACTAAACAGTATAAAAGTAACGAAATCAGGTACAACCTATACTGTTTTCCTGAATGATGCTCAAGTTTTTGAATTTACTAGCAGTATAACCGGCGGTAATAGAATAGGATATTTTGCTATTGTGGGTTCAGAAGAGGATGAGGACTTCCCCAATAACCCGGTAGATGTCAGATTCAGGCAAAAATAAAGATACTACCCCCAAAAAGGTGACTGACACCTCTTTGGGTATAGGCCATCTAAGGGGGCGGTGCAGGGCAGTGCCCCTCAGCGACGGGTCAAGTTTAGGACTCAGTTCGACTGGGCGGTATAGGTTTTATCATCGGCAAGATCAATGCCCAGGAGTCTTTTGGTCAGCGAAGGGGAAGAACACCAGAGCGTAACCGGATCATTACTGATGCGGGTATTGACCTTCAGATAGACATAGCCGCCGGGAAGTTTCCATGAACACTCATAGGGCCGCATCTCTCTGATTATCCCGTCAAAAAGATAAGTCGGCCCGTAACGGCTGCGCAGATCCTGCCGCACAGCATTGTAACATCCCATTAACTCATCCAAATTATAGGTAAGAAAATAGTAAGTTCCGCCCTCAAGACCGTTTTCTGAAAAATACACCACCATATAAGTGGGGAAACCCAGCACCTCAATGTTCTCATAGACCAGGGATCTGAGGCCGTTATTTTCTTCCTGCGCAACAGGATTACCCATTCTTTTGGAAAAATCCTCAAAACTCGTTCCCCAGGAGAAATCACGGAAACTGACATTGGTCTCGTATACTTCGGTTCCTTCATCTGTGGTTCTCTTTCCCTGAGCAAACAGGACCGCGGTCAGCAGCAAACACACAGGAATTATATATAGCTTTTTAATAGTATTCCCCCTAAATCACATTATCGGCAGCAGAAGCTGAATTCTTGAGTGTCAGCCAAGCCGCAGGGTAATGAAGAACATCGTGACAAGCCGCAGGGTATGACCCGCCTTCAATCAGCGGATACTTAACCATTTTTTAACAATCGTTTCACCGGCCCTTAACAAAAGGTCTATATGTTTTCTATAATTATTAAGGTATTAGGATAATAAGGAACTGATATGAATACACGGATTATGTTTCTGGAAGAAATGAACCGGCTGCGGCATGATCTTTTGGCTATGGCCACGCGGGTCGAGGAGGATTTGGGCAAGGCCCTGAGCGCCCTGCGGAGCAATGATACCGAACTGGCAAATGAAGTAAAGGCCGGGGATGCGGTGATCAACGCCATGCAGATTAAAATCGAGGATGAAGCCGCCATTGTTATCGCTACGCAGCAGCCTGTGGCCCGCGATCTGCGGGAACTGGTTACCATTTTCAAGCTGACAAGCAACTTTGAGCGTGTGGGGGATCATGCGGTGCATTTGGCAAAGACGGTGATACGGCTTTCCAAAGAACCGCCCTTCCGCTCAATGGAACGTCTTGAACGGATGACGGAAACCGGAAAGGAGATGATCCGCGATTCCATCGCCGCTTTTCTCGCGCATGACGCGGAAGGGGCGCGAAAGACCGCGGCCCTTGATGACCGGATCGATGAGGAACACAAAGCCCTGACCGAAGAAATTCTGGCATTGATGAAAGAACATCCTGAACTGGTCAAAAAGGCGGCCCGCCTGCTCCAGACTTCAAACCAGCTTGAGCGCATGGGCGATCACATCACCAATATTTGCGAAGGCATAATCTATATGGTCGAAGGCAAACACGAGGAACTGAACGAGTAATGACGCCAAAAGCGGTTGTACTGATCATCGAAGACGATCCCGGAATTCAGGAATTGCTCTCTGTTTCCATGTCAAATGAAGGCTGGAAACTTTTGCAGGCTCAAACCGGGGAAGAAGGGCTGGGGTTCCTGAAAACGGAAACGGTCAACTGTATTCTGCTGGATATTATGCTTCCGGGAATAGATGGCCTCAAGGTACTGAAAAAAATCAAAGACATGGAACGATGCCGGAATATTCCGGTGATAATGACTACCGCAAAGGGAGAAGACGCGGATGTTATTACCGGCCTGGAACTTGGGGCCGATGATTATGTGGTAAAGCCCTACAGTCCCAAAGTGCTGATCGCGCGGGTGCGGGCGGGCCTCAGGCGGCAGGAAGAAGGCAGCTTCAATACCCATGCGCAGACAACAGCATGGCAGCAGGGAAAGCTCAGACTTGACGCGTCCCGTCATACGGCGTATTACGATGACCAGCCCCTTGATCTTCACGCCACTGAATTCGCGCTCTTGCAGCATTTCATCTCCCATCCTGACATTGTATTTTCCCGTAATCAGATCATTACCGCCATCAAGGGGCCGGATTACCCGGTTACTGATCGTTCGGTTGATGTGCAGATTCTGGGGCTGCGAAAAAAACTGGGAGAAGCGGGCGAAATGATAGAAACCATACGGGGCGTTGGCTACCGGTTCAGGGTATTGATATGAATATATTCCGTAAAAGCCTCCTCACTTTGAGTCTTGCGGCTCTGGGGCTTTCCGCTGTTATGGTTGTTTCGGTATTGGCCTCTATGAATTCCCTGTACTACGAGACAAACGCCAATGCCTTGCGTGATACCGCAAACGCCATGATTACACTTGCCGGGGAAGATCGGCTGGCAGATTATTTTGCGGAAGGCAGGGGCGATTTTTCGTATAACCCAGGAGTTTACCGGCTGACCCTGATTGACCGGGCCGGTTATGTCCTGTGGGACTCCCAGATTGAGGGGACTCTGGTCAATCATATAAACCGTGAAGAAGTCCTTGCCGCCCTTGCGGGCAATGAAGGAAGCGCCCGGCGGAATTCTCTCAATACCGGAATGAGGCAGATTTATTCAGCGCTGCCAATTCATGCCGCAGATGGCAATGTTATCGGAGTATTCCGGCTGTCTCTCGACATTCCAGATTTCTGGCAGCGTATAAGTCCGGCAGGTCTTTCCTTTCTGCTTTTTGCGGGTTTGTTAGCTGTCATTGGCTTTGCCGCGATAGCCGCTTTTTCCCGTTCCCTTTCCGTTTCTCTTGCCCGGCTGGTGTCAATCGCGCAGACCGCAGCCGGCGATTCCCAAAACACGGAGCAATTACCGCTTGTTTCCGTTTCCGGCGAAGCCATAGAATTCCTCGCCCTTGAAACGGCATTGCGAAGCATGACATCGGAACTGAATCTGCGTATTGAGCAGGCCAGAGCGGAAGGCCGGAAACTTGAGGCCATTCTCGATGGAATATCCGAAGCGGTACTCGCCATGGACGAAAAATTTATTCTGCATCTGGTTAACCCCTGCGCGCGGACCCTGTTCGGGACTGACAAAGATCAGGATCTGCGGGGCCTTTCTCTGCTTGAAGCTGTCCGCTCCACGGAACTGGAACAGATAGCAAAAAAAGTGCTTGCCGAAGGCCGCTCGTTGGACATGGAGCTGAGGCTCCATACCGCGGGCATGGAACAGCTCTTTCAGGTTTTCGCCTCGCCCTTTTACACAGCTTCCGCCGAAACGGAAAAAGGCCGCAATGGTATAGTCATGGTTTTGACAGATGTTACCCGGCTGGTCAGGCTCGAACAGGTGCGCAAGGATTTTGTCGCAAATGTTTCCCATGAACTGCGCACTCCCATTCAGCTTATCAAAGGTTTTTCCGAAAATCTCGAAGATTCATCGTTTGAAGATAAAGAACAGACCCGGCGCTTTATTAAAATAATCCACAAGAACGCCGGAGTCATGGAGAACCTCACCGATGATCTTCTGGTTCTGGCAGGTCTTGAAAATGGAGACAGCGCCCATTCTGATATGGAGGAACAGCAGCTTGCCCCGCTTTTTGCCGACGCGATTATATCTGTGGAATCACAAGCCAGAAAGAAACGGATCGAAATTATCGACAACTGCCCCGCTGATCTCAAGGCAAAAGTCCACGGTTCATTTATCACCCAGGCGCTGATTAACCTTCTGGATAACGCTATCAAATATTCGCCGGAAAAGTCGAGGGTCTGGGCATCAGCTTTTCGGGAAAATGGAGAGACCACGCTGGAAGTAAAAGACGAAGGCATTGGCATTTCCGCCGAACATCTGGAACGAATATTTGAACGCTTTTACCGCATTGACCGCGTCCACAGCCGCGAAGCCGGAGGCACTGGCCTGGGGCTTTCCATTGTACGCCACATTGCCCTGCTTCACCGGGGGATAGCCCAGGTGGAAAGCCACGCCGGTGAAGGCTCAGTATTCAGAATTAAATTCCCTTAAAAACACATTCTGTTGATTAAAGCGCCACGCATCCCAACTCCATATATAGGGTATGGAGAAATATATGAAAAACATTGCTGTAGTTCTTGCTATCCTGCTTTTGTGGCTGACAAGCGGCTGCGATCTTTCCCCGGAAGCGGAGAAGAAGCCGGTACAGCCGAATTCCAGTTCCATTGCCATTATGACATGGAATGTGCAGGCCCTTTTTGACGGGACTGAAACAGGGAATGAGTATGACGACTACCGGGAATCGGCGGGATGGACTCAGGAAAAATATGCCGGGCGGCTTAATGTGATCGCAAAGGCCATATCAGACATGGAACAAAAGCCGGATATTATCGCCCTGCAAGAGATCGAATCCGCCCAGGTTGTGAATGATCTTGCCGCCGCGCTCTCGGCGCATGGTTATGGCTGGACCCATTTTGCCAATATACCCGGAATGAGCCTGGGAGTCGGCCTTATGAGCCGCTTCCCCCTGAGCGAGGCAAAGGCCCATGCGGTCAATATTGAAGGTATCATTGCTCCCCGGCCAATGCTGGAAGCGCGAATTAATACCGTCCAATCAGACGATAGCAGCGCTTCGCTGGTCTTGTTTGTCTGCCACTGGAAATCGAAACTCGGCGGCGATGACGCGACTGAAAGCACCCGCCGGGCATCGGCGCGGATCATCCTGCGCCGGATGCGGGAGCTTGCGGAAAGCGACCCGCGGCTTCCGGTGATTGTCATGGGCGATCTTAATGAAAACTATGATGAGTTCTACCGGCGCAGTGGAACGGTAATAAGCGCCCTGCTTCCCGATGATCCCCGCTCGGCGGAGATTGCCAATCTGTACGGTTTTGACGAAGATAATCCGGCTGCCGCAGTCATGCTCAAAGAATTGCAGAAAGATTTTCTGATTATCAGCAAAAAAAAGCCCCCTGAAACACGGTATTTTCCCGCCGGGGTTTTGACACTGTACTCACCCTGGGCCGCCGAATTGCAGGACGGCTCCTATTTCTATAAAAACGACTGGGAGACCATCGATCATTTTCTGCTGTCAGCACAGCTCTTTGAGGGAACGGGCTGGGCATTTGAAAATTGCGTGACGCTTAATAATCCCCCCTTTACCAACACAAACGGGCATCCGGCTGCATATAACCCGCGAACCGGTTCCGGTCTGAGCGACCATCTGCCCCTGCTGCTGTTTTTGAAATTTACCAGACAGGGAACCGCAGTTCCCTAAAATGTTTTTCTTGCCCTTTTGATGCTTTTTTCTTATTTTATAATAAAAGAGAAGTTTTTCAAAATCCGGTTAGTCTTGAAAGTAAAAAAGATGTAAAAACGGAGGTACGGTCATGGAAAATGTATGCAACCATAGTTTTGATCTGTCCGCTCTTTTAAAAATTGATGATCTGGATATTCGGATGATAGCCGGGAATAACTTGTCCCTGCAGGCCAGTGATTACTATAAGTTATTATCAGAATTTATTAATATTGCGCCGAATGTTGAGAATATTTTAAACAGAATAGCCGCTCTGGAAGGTGAGAATATCGATTTCAGGTTTGTGGAGGGCATTAAGGAACTCTTGCGAAGCATGGGCTGTAATAAATTGCTGCCCGCGATTAATGATATTGTCAACTCAGGAAAAATGGGCCAGAGCAAAATTTTCGCTTCCTGCGCCAAAAAACTTTCAGAAGATATACATGATCTGTATACCCGTATAGTGAGAACCATGAATATTTCGGAGGCAGATGAACCCGGTGAGTATCCGGCTTCAATTTTTGAAAAAATATTCCCTTTGAAGAAAGCTTTGGAACTGCTGGAACAGGAAGAGGCAAGTCGCAAAATACGGATTCTTGCCATTGACGACTCCCCTGTTATGCTGCAAACGATATGTTCTGTGCTGGATGAAGAGTATAAAGTATACGCGATGACAAATCCGGCAATGCTCGATATGTTTCTGGAACAAATAACGCCGGAATTGATTTTGCTGGATATTGAAATGCCCGGCATGAACGGGTTTGAAGTAATGTCGCAATTAAAGTCCAACGATTCACATTCAAAAATTCCGGTAGTATTTTTGTCAGCTATGGACGATGCCGCCAACGAAGCATACGGTATTGAAATGGGCGCTGCGGGTTTTATCGAGAAGCCATTTCAGGCAAACATTCTGCGGGAAAAGGTAGCGAAGCATATCGTCAAAAAAAATACATTGCAAGAAGAAGCGGCGTAAAATGAAATGGTACAACGACCTGAAAATCCGGTACAAATTGTTATTTACGTTTGGAATACCGGTTTTTCTGCTGGTTGTCCTGGCGATACTTGCCAGCGTACAGCTTGGCAGCATTGACAAGAAATATACTAACCTTATCTCTGCATCAATATGGCGTCAAAACAGTATATCAAAAGCCGTCGCGGATATGCAAAGGCTTCGTTATATAAATCTTACCAAAGAGTATCTGGTAAAAACCAATGCCAGTAAAGACGAATTTTTATCTCTGCAAGACAAGTTCAATACATTAGCTGAACAATTTATCGAACATTTGAATGCTTACCGTACTAATTTAAGAATGGACAGCAGTTTGCCTGAATTGGAGAAAGAAAAACGTCTGGAATTTATTGACGAAACTTTGTATATATTCATTCACGAATACCAGGCAAAAACAAATGAACTTGATGCTTCCCTGTTTGCCGATGAACAGGAGTCAGGCAGGATTACAAGAGAGCTTTTCGAGGCAGGTGAAATAATTTCAGAAAAGCTGGACTCGTTTTATCGCCTTATTTCCTTCATGGTTCAGGAAGTATCGACGGTAACATCCGCTAATTCACACAGAGCGATAATACTGTTGACCAACATGACAATAATACTCGTCATTTTATCGGTTCTTGTATCGCTCTTTATGAGCAGAACCATAAAAACGCCGATTACCCGGATGGAAGATGCCATGCAGAAAATTTCCAGTGGTAATTTATCGTATCCGATTCGCAGCGATCATAATGATGAACTTGGAATGTTGGCAAATCAGATCGGCAATATGGTTGATAACATCTCAGAGATGAATAAAGTTATGACGGTTATGGCTAATATGGACAGTATGGTTATCGTTACCGACCTTGATTATAACCTGAAATATATTAATAAAAGCTGCGCTGATATTTTGGGAGTGGATATTAATGCCTGTAAGGGAAAAAAATGTTACAAGGCTCTGAGGAATCTGGACAGTCCCTGTTCCATTTGTCAAATGCCGCATTTGTTACCGCAAAAAGATTCATATCCAATCCGTGATTATGAATTTTTGTATGATGATACAATCGGCGCATGGGTTGGCGGAAAGTCGGCGATTATACGCTGGGTAGACGGTTCCATGGCATATTTACAATCGCTTAAAAATGAAACCGAGAAAAAGAAAAATCAGGAACAGTTGTGCGAGGCCAAAAAAGCGGCAGAAGAAGCGTTAGCCGCAAAATCTGTTTTCTTTGCCAATATGTCGCATGAAATACGTACGCCGATGAATGCGGTATTGGGTATGTCTGAATTGCTGCTTCAGGAGAATCTGAGCAAACGGCAGATGCGATATGTAAATGACATAAAAATGTCAGCCGGGGCGCTTTTGAATATTATCAATGATATTCTGGATGTCTCAAAACTACAGGCGGGAAAATTGCAGCTTATCCCGGTACATTTCGATTTTGACGCAATGATTGACAACATAAATTCAATCGCGCATTTTCTGGTTGAGGATAGCCGTAAAAATATTGTGTTTAATTTGCTCCTGGAAAAACAGGAGCCGTTGTGCCTGTACGGTGACGATATGCGCATGAGGCAGGTACTGTTGAACCTGATCAGCAATGCGATAAAGTTTACCGAAGAGGGCCGTATACAGTTAGCGGTGAACTTTACCGATACCGACATACACATTACCGTCAGCGACACGGGCATAGGAATTCCATCGGCGAGTATACCAACGCTTTTTGACGCTTTTGAACAGGTTGACGTATTAAAAAACCGCGGCCAAAAGGGAACCGGTCTTGGCCTTACCATTACCAAAGCCATTGTCGAAATGATGTGCGGACGTATAACAATAGAGAGCGAGTACGGCAGGGGAACAATCTTTCATGTTGAAATTCCGAAAGTTTTGGGTGACCCGGCGTTTGTCGAACATATTAACAGCAAGGAAGTTGCGTTATGCGCACCTGACGCGAAAATACTGGTCGTTGATGACAATGAAACCAATTTGAACGTTGCCTGCGGGCTTTTGGAGCTTTTTCAAATAACAGCGGATACCGCTACATCCGGCAGGCGGGCAATAAATTTAATTCAACGCAATCATTATGATATTGTTTTCATGGATCACAGGATGCCGGAAATGAGCGGCGTTGAAACTACCAAGTTTATCCGTGGAATGGGCATTGATGTCCCCATCATCGCGCTTACCGCAAGCGCCGTTGTCGGGGCGAAGGATATGATGCTGGAAGCCGGGATGAACGACTATTTATGGAAACCGATAGTGAAAACTGAATTGGTTCATATGTTAAATAAATGGATTCCCGCTGAAAAACTTTTAGTACCTCCGCCCGAAACACCTGCTTTGAATGATGCCGGTAATGAGGAAGATGAGTACAACTCAGCTTCTAAAGAAGCTGCGGTTTCTAAAGAAGCCGGAGAATTATGGAAACGGCTTGAATATATCGAAGGGCTTAATCTGTCAATAGGGCTTGGTCGTGTTGACGGGAAGAAAAATGTGTATGAAAAGTCACTGAAATATATGATACAGGAAATTGAAAAAAACGATAAAAATCTCAATGCGTTTCTGGCGGCGAATGATATGGAACAATTCAACATAGCAGCTCATGGAATGAAAGGTTCCCTTGCGAACATTGGGGCAATGGAACTTTCCTCAAGAGCGCTTGCCCTTGAAAAAGCGTCCAATACAAGGGATGTTGATTTTTGCGCGGCAAATCTGCCGCCATTCCTGGAGGAACTTAACGCATTGTGCGGCAAATTAAAAGAAGCGTTTTCGGTAATTTGTCAAAGATCAGAACCGATTCAAATTCCGCCGGAATTGACTTGTATTTTTGAGCGATTGATCAAAGCCTTTGGAGAATTTAATTTATTACGTATCGAAAAAGAAGTAGCGGCTCTGGACGCATTACATTTAAGCGGCGCATTAAAAGAGGAAGTTGAAAGAATAAAAGATTCTGTGATGATAATGGATTACAACGGCGCTGCGGAACTTATACGGAACGCCGCTTAAAAAAATTCATTTCATCTCATAGGTTTTGCCGTATTGCACAATCTGCACATTGGGATAACCGTGTTCCTCAAGGTATGTTTTGAACGCAGCCTGCGCCTTTTTTTCGCCATGAACCAGCAGTATCCCCTTGAGGCGGGAAGTGTCCAGCGCATTGAGCCATTCCACTGCCTCAACATAATCGGCGTGGGCGCTGAATGCGTTGATCTCCTCAACATGGGCTTTCAGTTTGAACCAGTCGCCATGAATCTTCACCTCGCTCTCCCGGCTGCGGATGCGGCGGCCCAGAGTATTTTCCGCCATATAGCCCACGGTAAGAATTGTCGTGTTGGGGTCCTGGATACTGTGGATCAGATGATGCTGAATACGCCCTGCTTCGCACATTCCATCGGCGGATATGATGATAAGCGGGCCTTCGTGATCATTCAGGGCCTTGGACTCCTGAACGCTGGTAGTAAAGTGCAGGCTGTTAAAACCAAAGGGATTTTTGTGGTGTTTGATAAAGGCGCTTTTTATTTCCTCATCGTAACATTCGGGGTGTACCTGAAAAATAGTCGTCGCGTTAGTCGCCATTGGCGAGTCCACATAAATCGGTACTTCTGGAATAACGCCGTCATCGGTCAGCAGATGAAAATAGTAGACCAGTTCCTGTGTACGCTCAATGGCGAATGATGGGATGAGGATTCTGCCCCGGCTTTTTACCGTGCGTTTGGCGAGGGCGGCAAGTTTCTCAATGGCGTTATTGGTTGAATCATGGCGGCGGTCGCCGTAGGTGCTTTCAAGGATAATATAGTCAGGCGCGGGGCCGGGAATTGCCGGATCGCGGATAATGGGCTTGCCCTTTCTGCCAAGATCGCCCGTAGCAAGAATCCGCAGTTCCTCGCCGCCCCGCTTCACCGTGATATGGGCCATTGCCGAACCGAGGATATGTCCCGCGTCGTGGAATTCCAGCATTACCCCATCGCCGATATTCATGGGCCGGTTATACGAAATTCCAATCGTCTGGCTGACCGCCTGAATAGCGTCCTGTTCGGTGTACAGTGGAGTCCAGTTGAATTTTTCTCCCTTTTTTTCCGCCTGCTTGCGCAGATATATCGCGTCACGGGCCTGTATGTTGGCGGAGTCCATCATAATAAGACTGGCAATGTCCCTTGTTGCCGGTGTTGAAAAAATATTCCCTTTGTAGCCCTTCTTTACCAGAAGGGGCAGAAGTCCGCAGTGGTCATGGTGTCCGTGGGTAAGAATTGTCCCATCAATGCGATCAGTATCAATGCCGAATTCGCGGTTCTTCCGGTCAGCTTCGGCCCGTGATCCCTGAAAAGCGCCGCAGTCGATGAGGTAGCTTTTTCCGTCTATTTCAAGCACATGCTTTGAGCCGGTAACTTCCCCGGCAGCGCCGAGGGAATAAAAATCAACATTCATGGGGTAATTATATACCGGTTTCACTCAAGCTGCAATGAGACCGCGCGACCTCATTGCTTCGGTTCAATGATTTTTATGTTTTTCAGGAAATAGCGCCTTCCCGCGGAAACGCCGTTGACAAAAGTCAGATCGCGATAATATTCTCTGCCCTCTACAGTTACGATCTGCTGTTGAAGCTGCATCAGTTTTCTTTCTTCACCAGGTTCTACGTACCATTCCCTATTCTCTCCGCTGATGACCAGCGATGTCAGGGGACTGCTTCCAACCAGACGGACACGTCCGCTTACAACTACGATTTGGGTCTCTGTGTCGCCGGTTTCCTTCGCTCCAAAGGCAAAAAGACCGGCAACAACGCCAAAAATCAATAATAAAAGCAGGATGGTTTTAATTATTCGCATTGCGTATATTTTTTTGACAGGGTTTTGAATAAATCCGTTTCCCAGTGCCGGCCCAGCATATCCCTGGCATCCAGCACAAGAGGACCAAAATTACTCAATCCACTGGCTTCAGCAGCAGCCGCTTCTGCTGAAGCCGATGCCGCACGAGCCCCTCCCGCGGAAATCGGCGTTCCGGCGCTGTTTCCGGTAACATAACCGGATTCAACATCAGCCGCCGAAATTTTATTATTTTCTTTATCAGGGATATTCGGATTAAAAGTAAGCAGTACATTTCCGGTATATGGCGCAGTATTATTGAGCGTTGCGCTACTCTTGTTAATCCCCGCATATCTGATATTGCCGCCGGAACCGGCAGGCGGTGAATAGGACGAAGGCAATCCAATTATACTGTATACCCCTTCGCCGGGGTACAGACTCACCTTACGCTGGCTGTTGCCATTTGTTGTTTTCACCTTGATATCTTTCAGAGCAGGATCGCTTTTGTATCCATATTCATTGACCGGATCGTTTATATAGTTCGCCGCAAGCCATGTTCTGAGCAGGACCTCCCAATCATCCCATTGTGGATTGATTTTTTTCGCCACATCTGTTATTGCCCGGTAATCAGCATAACGGGAAGATGCAATATCATAAAAAAGACGGGGCCTTGAAATTTCATCCACCTGTAAATACAGCCATTGAAAAAACAGATAGACAGTGGCATATTCATCAAGTATCGCATTGGGTACATCGGGATAATTCCCCCATACAAAAAAATTGTTCCCCTGTGCAATGGTTCCGGCAGGATCCTCAATAAACCATTCATACCGTATCTGAGGATGCTGCTCAAAATACAAAAATTCCGCCTGGCAGGAAAGTCCTTCATCGATCCATGTATCCATAGTAGCTTCACGCAAACAAACAGATGTAACAAAATTGATTAAATGCTGAAGCTCGTGGGCAAGGGTTGAATAGGTCTCCTGGGGATGCAGGCTCAGGGCAGGATGAGTATCCACATAGATCATATCTGTCTGATTGGAATAACGCCAATCGCTTCTGGGGTAAAAATTTCCAGGTTGAAAATATCCGGCGATAAAAGAATCTCCTGATTTATTGTACCCGTCTATAATGTCCAACAGCAGAATGGTGAGCTTTCCGTCCCCGCGAACCAGCCAACTGGAAAAATCCATGATAGTATCAAAGTCATTGCCTTCAAAACTGAAATTTGTCAAACCAAAGGCATTGACTATCTTTTGATAAATATATCTGTCATATGTTCCGGCAATATTTGCCGCTCTGGCTGGTGTAATATTGGAGCCCCGCTCGGCCCAGATAACACACTTTTCCCCTTCCGCCAGTTTTTCTGCAAGCACCCGATAATGCTCTCCGGTGGTCATATTTTGGGCATAGAAATAAACAAAATTATTGCTGTTTGCATCTTGAATGAAATCGCAGGAGTTCAATAAAAGCATAGCCAGGCACGACAGCAAGGCTGATTTACATTTCTTCATATCCTGCTAATTATATCACATCTTCTTCCGGTTCGCAACAATGACGGGCTTGAAATTTCCGGCTAAAACAGTGATACTGAAACAATGGATTTGGGGCAGATACTATTTGTTTCCAGCCGTCTGGTATTGGGGGCTGTTGCCGCTTTTTTTGCTATCATGCTTTGGTCAAAAACGCGGGATGTGGCCTGGATGCTCATGATTATCGGGACGATTGCCGCATATATCGAGATTATTTATTCGATTCTTGATATGTTCGGCATTACCGGCGCATATATCCCGTTTATCGGCTCCGTCCCTTTGATGGCGATTGTGCTGCCAGCTTTGCGCATGATTTTTTTTATTGCCGCTTTTACGGCAATGGTTATCAGAAACTATCGTAACTAGAGGAGGATGAAATGAAATCTTTGATCATCGGTATAGTAATCATTGCGGCCGCTGTATTCGCGGCCCTGCCGCCGGAAGCGCTTGGTTTCGGACTTGGCTGGTGGGATGATATTCTGATCTTTTTCCGGGGCGGACTGCCGGTTATTGCCGTGCTTATCGGCTTTATCGCAATATTCATCGGTATCGCCGACATGAAGGATCGCGCCGAAGCGAAAAAAGAAGCGAAAACAGAAAACAAAGAATAGCGTTATTCTTTGTTCCGGTAATTGTTCCTGTTTCTCATGGTGGAGGCCCAAAAATAATGGGGAAATATAAAGTATTCGTAGACGGACAGGAAGGCACAACGGGTCTGGAAATAAATGAACGTCTGCAAAAAAGGAATGATGTAGAGATTCTGAAAATCGATTCTGAAAAAAGAAAAGATACCGGTGAACGGAGTAAATTTATAAATCAGGCGGATATTGTTTTCCTTTGTCTTCCTGATGTTGCCGCAAAAGAATCGGTGGCATTGATTAACAATTCATCAACGCGGGTAATAGACGGGAGTACAGCGCACAGAATAATGGATGATTGGGCTTATGGGATACCCGAATTGAGCGCGGAGCACCGAAAAAAAATAGAGAATTCAAAACGTGTATCTGTTCCCGGATGTTTTGCGACCGGTTTCAATATGTTAATATACCCTCTTGTAAAAGAAGGGTATCTTCCGGCGGATTATCCGGTAAGCTGTCATGCTGTTACAGGATATAGCGGCGGCGGAAAGAGGCTTATTGAAATATATGGATCAGAAGAAAACAAACAGAAACTAAACAGTCCCTGTTTTTATTCGTTGCAACTGCATCATAAACATCTGCCGGAAATGCAAAAACACAGCGGCCTGTTAAATTATCCCGTATTTACACCCATCGCCGGTAACTATTACAGGGGCATGACTGTTGCCATACCTCTGTATGCCGGTCTTTTATCAAAAAAGACAAGCGTAGCGGACATTAATTCATTTTATCATAATTATTTTCAGGGGCAAAAATTTGTAAAAGTATTGCCTGCCGGTTTTCAGGATACACTTGAATGGGGTTATCTCAACGCGGAAAGCTGCAATAATACCAATACTATTGAAATTCTGGTATGCGGGCATGACAGCCAAATTCTGCTTGTCTCCAGACTGGATAATCTGGGAAAAGGCGCATCCGGCGCAGCTATTCAGAATATGAATATTATGCTTGGACTGGATGAGACATACGGTTTGACATAAGGCAGAATCTAACCGGCGGAAGCAGCCTCAGCCGGAGCAACGGCAACAAGATGGTCTATGCTTTTTGTGCCGTGCTTGAGGGCGGCTTTACATATCTTGCAGATTTTGATCTTTTTGTCACCGGCATCCTGTTCATAGAGAATTTTTACGTTGTTTCGTTTGCAGACCGGACATTCGCCTCTGCCGTGGGCAAACAGTTCCCGGATTCCTTTACCTCTGTGCGTCTTTGCCATCTATTTCCCCTTATTCGGCATCGGCTTTTTCTGCCTTGTCTTTGGACTTTTCTTTCTTATCCGTGTCTTTAGCTTCTTTCTTCTTGGCCTTTTTATCAGCCCCTTCAACATCCAGTTTATAATCAACGAGTTCCAGAATCACTTCTTCCGCGGCATCGCCGCTCCGTTCACCGAGTTTGATAATTCTGGTATAGCCGCCCTTTCGTTCATTCATCCGTTTGGCGATGTCGTTAAAGAGCTTGGCGACAATACCCTCGTCAAACAAGCGGCTGGAAACAATCCGCCGGTTATGAACCGTGTCTTCCTTGGCGCGGGTGATCATTTTTTCCGCAGTACGGCGGACTTCCAGCGCCTTGGCCTTGGTGGTTCTGATCCGCTCATGCCTGAACAGGCTGGTTACCATGCTGCGGTGCAGCGCCTTCCGGTGAGCCGCCATCCGCCCAAGGGGGTTAAATCCTCTTCTATGCTTCATCTTCAGCTTCCTTTCGTGGTTCTACCCGGACCGCATTTTTAAGAACATTCATGTCGGTTATCCCCAGACTCAGGTTCCACTCTTGCAGTTTTTCCTTTATTTCCTGGAGAGACTTTTTCCCGAAATTGCGGGTTTTGCCAATATCATCTTCGGATTTCCTGGTTAATTCCCCGATGGTTTTTATATTGGCGTTCTTGAGACAGTTCGATGAACGGACGGAAAGTTCAAGTTCTTCGACAGGCGTATTGAGAATCGCCCGGATACGCTCATTATCCTCATCAAGATCGTCCTCAATGCCATAGTTGTTTTCATCAAAGTTAATAAAAACCGAAAAATGATCCTTCGCGATTTTCGCGGCTTCGGCAAGTGCGTCATCGGGCTTGACAGTGCCATCAGTCCATACCTCAAGCACCAGCTTGTCATAATCGCTTCGCTGGCCAACGCGGGTCGGCTCTACGGTGAACTTTACCTTTTTGACCGGTGAGAAAATCGCGTCCAGCGGAATCGTACCGATAACTTCCACATAACGCTCGTTCACTTCGGAGGGTACATAACCCCGGCCAAGATCGATCTGGATTTCAAAATCCACCCTGGCATTATCCATCAGGGTCATTATGTGCTGACCGGTACTCAAAACCTCAACCTGACCGATACGGGCAAAATCATCGCTCTTTACTTCGGTCTTACCTGACCATTCATACAGCAATATATCCTGCTCGCTATCAGCGGGAAGTTTCAGACGTATCTGCTTGAGGCTGTTGATCACCTCCACCGTATCTTCAACGATATTCGGGATCGTCTCAAACTCGCTGGAAATGCTGTGAGCGGTTCCGGCGGCATCATAGGAAGTGATCTTGACTGCGGTTATTGCGTATCCCTGAATTGAAGAAAGGAGGACTCTGCGCAGCGTATTACCAACAGTCATGCCGAATCCTGGTTCAAACGGGGCGCCAACAAACTTGCCATAATTGGAGCGATTCTCGCTGGGTTCAAGTGTAATACCTTTAGGACGTTTGAATCCTTTTATAAGGTTCTTACGGGCCATAGGGTCTCCTTATTTAGAATATAATTCGATAATCATCTGTTCCTTGATATCGCCAAGATCAGTTATATCACTGCGTCTGGGCGCGGCAAGGAACTTTCCTTTCATTGCGTCAGGATCAAGGGAAAGCCAGGGCATAAGCCCGGACTTGCCGTATTCCTTTAACGCATCCTTAAAAATAGTCATGCTCCGGCTGCCCTCGGCAATGCTGATTTCATCTTCAGCTTTTACGAGGTAAGACGGAATGCTCACTTTTTTGCCATTGACCAGCACATGACCGTGCAGTACGATCTGACGGGCCTGGCTTCTGGAAACAGCAAAACGGAGGCGGTAGATCACATTATCAAGCCGCCGTTCCAGCAATACAAAAAGATTCTCGCCGGTGATACCGGGCATACGTGAGGCCCGTTCAAAGAAAAGATAAAACTGCTTTTCCTGCATTCCGTAGATTCTTTTGAGCTTCTGTTTTTCACGAAGCTGCACTCCGTATTCGGAACGTTTTCCGGGCCGGGCCTTGGGGTCTTTTCCGGGCGCGGCTCTTTTTTTATTGATGGGACATTTGTCGCTTTTGCAGCGGTTTCCCTTGAGCATCAGTTTTTTCTGCTCGACCCGGCACATTCTGCATACGGGGCCGGTATATCTTGCCATAATCCTTCTCCCTTATATGGCTACCGCTATATGCGGCGCGTTTTTCTCGGCCTGCAGCCGTTATGCGGAATGGGGGTAACATCATTAATCGACTTGACTTTGATACCCAGCGCCCCAAGCTGCCGGATAGCCGATTCCCTGCCGATACCAGGGCCTTTAACATACACATGCACTTCTCTCAGGCCCGCCTGTAACGCCTTTTGAGCGGCGGTCTCGGTTACGGTTTGAGCCGCAAAAGGGGTTGATTTTTTCGCGCCCCTGAATTGCAGCATACCGGAACTTGCCCAGGAAACCGTGTTCCCCATAAGATCGGTAATGGTAACAATTGTATTGTTGAAGGTCGCCTGAATATAGACATTGCCTTCGTATACCGATTTTTTCTCTTTCCGCTTCTTAGTGCTTGCAGCCACTCAATCCTCCTGCCTATTTCTTCTTTCCGGCAACGGTTTTCTTTTTGCCTTTTCGCGTGCGGGCATTAGTCCGGGTACGCTGACCCCGAAGAGGCAGCCCCTTGCGATGCCGTAAGCCCCGGTAACAGCCGATATCCATAAGCCGCTTGATATTCAAGGCGACTTCGGTACGCAGACGGCCTTCTACCTTGTAGTCATTCTCGATAATCTGCCGCAGTTCGTTGAGCTCTTCCTGAGACAGATCATTGATCAGCCGCATGGGATCGAGCTTCGCCTTTTGACAAATCGCGTCCGCGCTGGACCTGCCAATACCAAAGATGTAGGTCAACGCGATATTAACATGTTTATTCGGGAGGTCAACTCCCACCAGACGCGCCATAGTCTCTCCTAACCTTGCTTCTGTTTATGTTTGGGATTCTGACAGATGATCCGAATGATCCCATTTCGCTTAATCACTTTGCATTTATCGCAAATCGGCTTAACACTGGTTCTGACTTTCATCCTTCATATTCTCCTAAATCTTCAACTTTTACAAGTTCCGGCCCCTGAGCCGTCCTTTCTTGGTCAGTCCATCCTGATGATGCATCTTCAAGAGCGCATTGATCTGACTCATCGTATCCAAGTCAACACCTACCAAGATCAGGAGGCTCGTGCCGCCCATAAGGTAGGAAATCGACGTGGGGAAATTAAACGCCCACTGAATAAAAGTGGGAATAACCGCTATCAACGCCAGATATAATGATCCGGGAAGCACAATACGGTTCAATATTCTGGTGAGATATTCCTCAATGCGTTCCGTTCTGATCCCCGGAATGGAACCGCCGTTTTCCCGAATCTGCTTTGCTATTTCGATGGGGTTCAGTGTTACCTGTGTATAGAAATACGCGAAGAAGATTATCAGCAAAACGTACAACACATTGTACAGCGGGCCGCGGGGACTCAATGCCTGAGACATACTCGCCAGCCAGGGGACATTACCGCCGATAGTGGAGGCGATTTGCAGGGGGAAGGTGAGGATCGATGAAGCAAAAATAACCGGAATGACACCTGACGGATTGATCTTGAAGGGGATGTATGTATTCTGAGCGCCGAACATTCTCCTTCCAACAACCCGTTTGGCGTAATTCACCGGTATCTTCCGCTGCCCCTGCTGCTCAAATACTACCAGAGCGACTACCGCCACAAACATTACAAAAACCACAATTACAAAAACCAGATTAAGGTCTCCGCTTCGTACCCTGCCTCCGAGTTCCCATATCGCCTGCGGCAGCCGGGCCACGATACCGGCAAAGATCAACAGCGAAATACCATTGCCGATTCCCCGTTTGGTGATCTGTTCTCCGATCCACATGAGGAATATCGTCCCCGTAGTAACAGTGAGCATGGCAATGAGGGTAAAAGGAACCATATCAATGCTGAGCAGATTATCCACACTGCGGGAAATGCTCTGGGCGTACTGGGTAACGGCAAAGGACTGAATCAGGCAGACCACAACGGTTCCGTAACGCTGCCATTTCTGAATCTTCTTACGTCCCCCGTCCTCCTGAGATATTTTTTTGAGGGTGGGAAACACGATAAGCAACAACTGCATGATAATCGACATGGAGATATAGGGCATGATCCCCAGCATGAACACCGAGAAATTGGAGAACGCGCCGCCAGCGAAGAAATCCAGATAATCAACAATGGGGTTCCCTGAATTCGCCTGCGCAAGGAAATACGCGGAAAGTTCGCGGACATTGATCCCCGGTATGGGGAACACCGCGCCGATTCTGAACACCACGAGCATTCCGGTGGTGAAGAGAATCCGTTCCCGAAGTTCCTTTACTCTAAAAATGCCGATTAAGGGATTAGCCATTTATTTTTTCCCATCCGTTTTGGGCCGGGCCTTTTTGGGCCGCGCTTTTTCAAGCGGCGGATTAACTGTTACATCGCCGCCCGCTTTTTCGATCTTCTCTTTTGCCGAGGCGGAAACCGCGGCAACCTTGAAACTCAGTTTCTTGGTAAAATCACCAGTGGCGAGAATCTTCACCGGCGCGGAACCCTTGATCAGTCCCTTTTTATGAAGTGAAGCGACATCCACGGTCTCGGAGGCTGCATAGCGCTTTTCGATCTCGCCGAGGTTGACGATCTGCCATTCTTTTTTGAAGGGATAGTTGGAGAAACCCCGATGGGCGAGCCGCCGGTACAGGGGCATCTGCCCGCCTTCAAAGCCGATGTATGTTTTGCCGCCGGAGCGGGCATTCTGCCCCTTGTTTCCCTTGCCGGAGGTGGTTCCCCTGCCGGAACCCTGACCGCGGCCGACGATCCGTTTACGCTTGTTCGCGCCTGCGGGGGCGTGCAAATCAAAATCATGCGCCATTATTTTACATCCTCTACTGATACTAAATGAGATACAGCTCTCACCATTCCCAGAATCGCCGGGCTTGCTTCCTGCTCGGTGCTGGAACCGATTTTCCGCAGACCCAGAGAACGGACTGTGGCCCGCTGTTTGGGAAGGGCTCCAATGGTACTCCGCACGAGGCGGATTCTGATTTTCGCCATGATCAACCCCACAGTTCCTTCAGGGACTTGCCCCGGTTTTTCGCAACGGTCTTGGCATCCATGAGTTTGCTGATACAATCAAAAGTCGCCTTGACCACATTGTACTGGCTCGATGCGCCAATGGATTTTGACAGCACATCGGTAACGCCTCCGGCTTCCATAATTGCCCGCACCGGTCCTCCGGCGATAATGCCGGTTCCCGAACAGGCAGGCTTGAGCAGCACCCGTGACGCTTTGAACAATCCGGTTACTTCATGGGGAATAGTCCCGTTTTTTACCGGCAGCATCACCATGTTGCGCTTTGCCTTGTCGATACTTTTGCGAACAGCTTCGGAAACATCATTGGCCTTGCCAAAGCCATAGCCTACTTTGCCTTTCCGGTCGCCGATGACCGTAAGGGCCGAGAAAGAAAACCTGCGCCCGCCTTTGACAACTTTGGCGGTACGGTTGAGCTTTACCAGTTTTTCGACAAATTCCTTGTCTGCGGGATCCCGGTCACGGTCGCGATCACGTCCGCGTCCCCGGCGGCCTTCGCCTCTGCCTTCCCTTCCTTCGGAACGGCCTCCAGCAAATCCTCTGGCGGCGGCAGCGCTATTGGCGGTTTCGCCGCCGGTGCCACCACTGGCATCCTGAGTATCAACTGCGCCGTTAGCTGCAACTTCTTTTTCTTCCACGTTTTCCATTCTAACCTCTATATTTAGAACTGAACCCCGGCTTTCCGGGTTCCATCGGCCAAAGCCTTGATTAAACCATGATACAAATATCCGTTGCGATCAAAAACCACGGATTTGATATTTTTTTCCAGAAGCCGCTTGCCCATGACTTCGCCAAGCTGCGCCGCTCCTGCAACATTCGCCTTGATTCCCCGCAGTTCTTTTTCCAGAGTGGAAGCGGATACCAGCGTATGACCTTTGGTATCGTCAATGATCTGAACGGCAATACGGCGATTACTCTTCGTAACAGTCATCCGGGGCCGCTCAGGCGTACCGGATATTTTCTTGCGTATATGAACCTTTCTTTTTAACCGTTTCCGGTCTTTTTCCAACATCTTTTGCAGCATACCTATACCCTATTTCACACCAGATTTTCCAACTTTCCGCCGGATAATTTCATCCTCATAACGGATTCCCTTGCCCTTGTACGGTTCAGGGAGCCTGAGCTTGCGAATCTGGGAGGCAAACTCCCCTACCCGCTGCTTGTCAATTCCGCTGACTGTTACCTTTCCGGCAGCATCGGCAGCAACAGTGATACCTTCCGGAATACCGACAAAAATGTCGTTGGAGTAGCCAAGACTCATGGACAGGAGCTTTCCCTGTACTTCGGCGCGGTAGCCAACGCCGGTAACAACTAGCGTTTTACTGAAACCGGCAGAAACTCCGGTAACCATATTATTAAGGAGATTCCGGTACAGGCCGTGGAAGGCTTTGGTTTGCTTCTCCTCGTTTGCCCGGCTGACAACTATTTCTTCACCCTTGTCCTCAAAGGCAATGATGGGGTGATACTTCTGGCTGAGTTTTCCTTTGGGGCCTTCAACGGTCATCACTTCGTTTGCGAAACTGACCTTGACCCCTTTGGGAACCTTAACCGGTATTTTTCCGATACGCGACATATTTACCACACAGTACAGATGATTTCACCGCCGACTTTTTTCTCGGCGGCTTTTCTCCCGGTTGTTACTCCCTGGGAGGTAGAAACGATCAGGGTTCCATAGCCGTTAAAAATTCTCGGCATGGATTTATAACCCATGTACACACGGCGTCCGGGCTTTGATACCTTTTCAATGCCGTGAATAATCGGGACGGTTGCATCATCGTATTTAAGGAAAACCCGAATCACATTTGCACCGTCCTGATTCGCCTTCTTGAAATTTTTGATATACCCTTCGGTCTTCAAAATCTTGACAATCTCAAGTTTCAGCCTGGAGGTGGGGATATCAACTTTTTCGTGCTTTGCCATTCCGGCATTCCGGATCTTGGTCAGCATGTCCGCAACGGGATCAGATACGCTCATCCTGTACTCCTACCAGCTCGATTTGGTTACGCCGGGAATAAGTCCTTCGCTCGCGAGTTTACGGAAGCAAAGACGGCACATTTCATATTTCCGCAGATAACCCCTGGGCCGTCCGCAGATCCGGCAACGGTTAACTTTTCTTGTTTTATATTTAGGCGTCCGCAGCGCCTTGATGATCATTGCTTTTCTTGCCATATTACTTGTTACCTCCTCCCTATTTCCTGAAAGGCATCCCGAATTTACCCAGGAAAGCCTTTGCCTCCGCATCGGTTCTCGCCGTTGTTACAATAACAACGTTTAATCCGGCTACCTTTTCAATTTTATCAAAATCAATTTCAGGGAAAATGATCTGCTCCTGTATTCCCAGGGAATAATTCCCGTGTCCGTCAAAGGCATTCTGGTTGATGCCCCGGAAGTCCTTAACACGGGGAAGCGCCACATTCACCAGCCGGTCAAAAAATTCATACATCATCGTTCCGCGAAGAGTTACTTTCGCGCCGATTTCCTGACCTTCCCTGATCTTAAAGTTCGCAATGCTCTTGCGGGCCTTGGTTTTTACCGCTTTTTGCCCGGTTATTTGGGTAAGGGTGTCAATGGCCGCGTCAAGGAGCTTTTTATTCTGCAAGGCCTCCCCTACTCCCATGCTTACCACGATTTTTTCCAGCTTGGGAATCTGCATGGCGGACTTGTAGTTGAATTCCTTGAACAGCTCAGGGGCTATTTGCTCCTTATAAATTTTCTTGAGCCGGGGCACATAGGTATTACTCATTACAGCGCCTCCCCGCATTTTTTGCACACTCTCGTCTTATCGCTGCCTTCGAGCTTGTAACCGATACGGGTCGGCCCGCATTTTTTACAGACGATCATCACATTGGAACTGTGAAGCGCAGCCTCTATCTCGACAATACCGCCGCGATCCTGCTGTTTCCGGCGCTTCTTGGCTTTCTTTACCAGATTTGCCCCTTCCACAACGACACGGTCCTTGTCACGGAGGATTTTGAGAATCCGCCCCCGCTTGCCCTTGTCCTTACCTGCGATGATCTGGACGGTATCTTCTTTTTTCAGTTTAAATTTATGTACTGCTTCTGCCATAAAAACCTCTATAAAACCTCAGGGGCAAGGGATACGATCTTCATGTACTCGCCCTTTTCCCGCAGTTCGCGGGCAACCGGCCCGAAAATACGCTTTCCCTTTGGATTCAACGCGGCGTCAATTATAACGCAAGCGTTGTCATCAAACCGTATATAGGTTCCGTCGGGGCGGCGGTACTCTTTGTGAGTGCGTACCACCACCGCCTTCTCAACCGTACCCTTTTTGACGGCCGAAGCGGGCAATGCCTCTTTGACCGCCACAACTATAACATCACCAATCCCCGCGTACCTGCGGTGAGTGCCGCCCAGAACCTTGATGCACTGGACGCGCTTGGCGCCTGAATTATCAGCCACATTCAGGAAGCTTTCCACTTGAATCATTTTCCCTAAACCCCTTTACTTGGCACGCTCGAGGATTTCCGCAAGCTTCCAGCACTTTTCCTTGCTGATGGGCCGACATTCGATCACGCGGACCCGGTCGCCCATTTTCGCATCGTTGGTCTCGTCATGGGCCTTGATTTTTTTTGTCCGCTTGACATATTTCTTGTACATCGGATGCAGGGCGAGTGTCTCAATGGCGACCACAATGGTCTTGTTCATTTTGTCACTCTTGACGTAACCCACAAATTCTTTTTTACCGCTTCTGCTTTTGACTGCCTGTTCCGCCATTATTTAGCCTCCGCTTTATCCGCGTTTTTCTGCGCCAGCATTTCATGCTGATGGATAAGGGTATTAAGCCGGGCAATCTGCCGGCGCATTATGCGCTTTTGCAGGGGATTGTCTATATGTCCAATAATCACCTGAAAACGGAATTCCATGTACTTCCTTTTCAATTCATCCCGCCTGGCCTTGAGTTCGGGAAATGAAAGGCTCTTGAATGAATTTTTCATCGCCTGACTCCTAAGCCCCCAGTTCCATATCGGAACGGGCAACAAATTTGGTTTTTATGGGAAGTTTGGCCCCGGCCAGAGTCATCGCTTCTTCGGCGAGAGTCCGGTTGATGCCGCCGCCCAATTCAAACATAACGGTTCCCGGTTTTACCACAGCCACCCAGTATTCGGGGCCGCCTTTGCCTTTGCCCATGCGTGTTTCCGCGGGTTTTTTGGAAAAAGGCTTGTCGGGAAAAATGCGTATCCATATCTTGCCACCCCGCTTTATATGACGGTTCAGGGCGATACGGGCCGCTTCTATTTGCCGGTTGGTGATCCACATTCTATCCATCGCAACCAGGCCATATTCGCCGAACACCACTTTATTACAACGAGTGGCGTTACCCGGCATATTGCCCCGCTGCACTTTCCGGCGCTTTACACGTTTCGGACTTAACATCGCTACTACCCTCTTACCCCCGCAGGCATACGCTCCCGCCGTTTGCGGACCAAAGCGCCTGCGTCTTCCTTCTGTTCTTTACCGTATTTCATGCCGTTGTATACCCAGACCTTTACCCCGATGGAGCCAAAAGTGGTATGGGCTTCGGCAAAACCGTAATCAATGTCCGCCCGCAGTGTGTGCAGGGGAATGCGCCCTTCTTTGGCTTCTTCGGTACGGGACATTTCCGCGCCGCCGAGCCGTCCTGAAAGCCGGACTTTTACGCCCTGGGCGTTGCCTTTTTTGATCGCGTTGGTGATTGCCTGCTTCATGGTCCGCCTGAACGAAGACCTTGCCAAAAGCTGGCGGGCAATGTTCTGCGCGATAATCTGGGCGTTATTGTCGGCGTTCCGCACTTCCTTGATCTTGATTTGAATTTTTTTGGCAACCTGCTTTTGCAGATCATTGCCGATCTTCTCGATATTCGCGCCCTTGACCCCGATGATAACGCCGGGCCTGGCAGTATGAATCGTAATGGTGATCCGCTGGGGATGCCGGATGATCTCAAGCTCGGCAATATCCGCGCCTTTGGTTTCGGGCATATCCAGAATGATCTTGCGCAGTTTCAAGTCCTCGTGCAGCGTATTGGCATATTCTTTGGGATCAACGTACCAGCGGGAACCCCAGGTTTTGTTGATGCCGATCCGCAGTCCGATCGGGTTTACTTTTTGTCCCATTATTTCTCCGCCTTTTTGGATGCCCCGGAATTTACGGTTTCATCAATTACTACGGTGATATGACACATACGCTTCAAGAGCATATCCGCCCGTCCTTTACCCCGAAACCATATCCTTTTCAGCCGGGGGCCTTCATCAATAAGAATTTCCCGCACATAGAGCATATCCTCATCAAGCTGCTTGTTGCCGGAAAGGGCATTGGAAGCAGCGGATTTTACCGTTTTGCGGATAAGCCGCGCCCCTTTGTGGGGCATATTTTCCAGCAGGGAAATCGCCTCTGGATAAGGCCGGCGGCGGATGAGATCAGCCACGGGCCTGATTTTATAGGGCGATCCCATAAGGTATTTACTGATCGCTCTGTAACCGGTTTTCGTTTCCATATACCTTCTACCTGCCTATTTCGCGGCGGCTTTCTTGTCAGAGCCTGAATGCCCCCGGAAAATCCGGGTGGGAGAGAACTCGCCAAGTTTATGACCGACAAGGTTTTCCGTGATGTACACGGGAACCCAGTTTTTACCGTTATAAACGGAGATGGTTCCGCCAACCATTTCAGGAATGATGGTAGAACACCGGGAATAGGTTTTAATCATTTTCCGTTCCCCGGACTTGCTCAACTCCAGCACCTTTTTATACAGGCTCTTCTCAATGAAGGGCCCTTTCTTAATGGACCTTGACATATTCCCTTACCTACCTACTTTTTCTTCCCGCGGCTGACGATAAACCGGGAGGAAGGCTTATGCTTTTTCCGGGTCTTATATCCCTTAGTGGGCTGACCCCAGGGGGTCACCGGGTGAATACCCTTGCTCCTGCCTTCACCGCCGCCGTGGGGGTGATCAACCGGGTTCATTGACATACCGCGGACTGTGGGACGCACGCCCAGCCAGCGCTTGCGGCCCGCTTTTCCCAAAGTCGTGTTCATGTGATCTTCATTGCCAACGGTTCCGATTGTCGCATAACACTTTTTGAACACCATGCGCATTTCGCCTGAAGGAAGTTTAAGGGTAACATAGTCCCCTTCCTTGGCGGCGATGAGCGCGCCGGCTCCGGCTGAACGGGCCATCTGCCCGCCTTTACCCAGTGTAAGTTCGATATTGTACACGGTAAAACCCAGCGGAATATTTTCAAGGGGCAGGGCATTACCCGGCTCGATGGGGGCGTTGGGGCCGCTCATTATGGCAGCGCCGGCTGCCAATCCCTTGGGCGCGATGATGTAACGTTTCTCGCCGTCTTTATAGTTGATGAGGGCGATGTTGGCGCTGCGGTTGGGATCATATTCAATGGTGGCGACTTTACCGGGAATACCGATCTTGTCCCGCTTGAAATCAATGTCCCGGTAGCGGCGCTTGTGACCGCCGCCCTTGTGCCATACGCTGATTCTGCCATTCGAATCCCGTCCGGCTCTTTCAGGGCGGCCCGCAGTGAGGGATTTTTCCGGCTTGGCTCCTTTGGTCAATTCAGAAAAATCAAGACTGGTCCACTGCCGCATCCCCGGCGTAATTGGTTTATATGTTTTAATTCCCATAATTATTTACCTACACACCCTCAAACATGGCGATCTTCTCGTCCTTGGGTAGGCGCACAATGGCTTTCTTCCATGTTGCCGTATAACCAGGCCGGTGACGCAGCCGTTTGGGTTTGCCGCCCACTACCATCACTGTGCAGGAGATGGGATGCACATTGAACAAGCGCCGCACCGCTTCCTTAATCTGAATCTTGTTTGCCCTTGGATCAACCTTGAACACATATTTCCCCTGCTCGCGCAGCAGGTTTGCCTTTTCGGAAAGTACCGGTTCAATCAGAATATCTTCATATTGAATCATTCTCCGGCCTCCTCGTTCTTCGGGCCGTAAAAACCATTGAGATTTTTCGCGGCGGTTTCCAGCATCAGCACCTGGCGGCCATAGAACAAATCATGGGCGCGCAGGCGGTTATAGGAAAGATAACTCAGCCAGGGAATATTCGCGGCAGCCCGCTTGATCATGGGATCATCATCTTTTAAGACAAGCACTGTCCGCAGACCCGGATTGAAGTTATCAAGCAGTCCCGCAAGGTCTCTGGTTTTTCCGGATTCTATTGAAAAGTCTTCGATTATTTTTAATGTATCGCTCTGGGCTTTCAAACTCAAAATGGTTTTGATCGCCTGACGTTTTGCTTTTTTGGGCAAATACCAGGAAAAGTCCCGTGGCTTTGGCCCAAACATCGTACCGCCGCCTACCAGAACCGGCGACTTTTTATCGCCCCGGCGGGCGCGACCAGTACCCTTCTGTTTATATGGCTTGGCATTGGACCCGTGAACTTCGCCGCGATCTTTGGTGCTGGCATTTCCCTGCCGCTTATTGGCAAGTTCGCTATTGATGGCGTACCAGATCAGATCATCGTTCACCGGTAGGCCAAAGACAGCATCATCCAGTTCAATAGCCCTGAGTTCCTTGCCGTCCTTTGAATACACTGTACAGTTCATCATTTACCGCCTACTTCTTTACCGCGGCCCGGACAAACACAAGGCCCTTGTTAATGCCGGGAACCGCGCCCCGTACCATAATAAGCTGCTTTTCAGTATCCATTTTCACTACCCGCAGACTCAACACCGTTACTTTTTCCCGGCCCATGCGTCCCGGCAGTTTCATGTTCTTGAAAGTTTTGTGCGGGTATGTGGACTGTCCCGTAGAACCCGGCTCACGGTGGAATTTGGAACCGTGAGTCGCGCGTCCGCCGCCAAAACCATAGCGTCTCACGACACCCTGAAACCCTTTGCCCTTGGAAACACCGGAAACATCCACATAACGGACTCCGTCCAGCACTTCCAGCCCCAGCGCGTCTCCCACCGCAACTTCTTTTTCAAAGTCCCGCAGCTCCCTGAGCCGCTTTTTGGGGGTAACATTCTCCGGAAACTGGCCCGCATCGGGTTTGCTTATCCGGTTTTTCTTCGCGTCGTCTATGCCGACAACCACGGCGCTGTAGCCGTCTTTTTCTTTCGTTTTTTGGGCAATGACAATATTGGGATCAACCCGCATCACCGTTACCGGTGTCAGGTTACCCGCATCATCAAAGACCTGTGTCATGCCCACTTTTCTGGCTAAAAGCCCTATCATCGCTGCACTCCATACCGCACGTTATTCCCCGAACTGAAGGTTCGTGGTCTTGGAACCGTCTGCGCTTAATATTAAAAACCCAACCGGGGTTTTTAGAATTTCCCTACTGCTTAATCTCCACATCCACTCCTGCGGGGAGTTCCAGCTTCATTAAAGAATCCATAACTTCCGCCGAAGGATTGATAATATCGATCAACCGTTTATGCGTCCGCATCTCGAACTGTTCACGGGCTTTTTTGTTCACATGAGGTGAACGAAGCACCGTTACCTTGTTGATACGGGTTGGCAGCGGAATCGGACCGGTAACTTTCGCGCCGGCCTTCTGCACTGCCTGAACGATTGACTTCGCACTCTGATCGATCAACTCAACATCGAAACCGCGCAACCGTACGCGAATTCCATCCTTTCCCATTATTCCTCCACCGGTCATCTGACTATCTGACCACTTCGTCAGGAAGCGGCGAAGCCGCCCTTGTGAAGTGGTCGGATGGTCAAAAAATTTCCTACTCTATAATATCGGTGACCTGACCGGAAGCGACTGTTTTGCCGCCCTCGCGGATAGCAAAACGGAGTCCCTTTTCCATGGCAATCGGATGGATAAGCTCGCCGATGATTTCGGAATTATCACCGGGCATAACCATTTCCTTGCCGTCGGGCAGTTTGACCGTACCGGTGATGTCCGTGGTTCTGAAATAGAACTGCGGACGATAGCCGGTAAAGAAGGGGCTGTGCCGCCCGCCTTCTTCTTTGGACAGACAGTATATCTGGCCTTTGAACTTGCTGTGAGGCTGAATCGAACCGGGTTTGGCAAGTACCTGACCGCGCTCGACTTCCTTCTTGTCAATACCGCGAAGAAGGGTTCCCACGTTATCACCGGCCTGCGCCTGATCCAGCAGTTTGTTGAACATTTCAATGCCGGTTACAACGGTCTTCTTGGTGGGCTTGATACCAACGATTTCAACTTCTTCGTTGAGATTGAGTACGCCGCGTTCCACTTTGCCGGTAACGACCGTTCCGCGTCCCTGAATAGTGAATACGTCTTCAATCGGCATGATAAAGGGCTTTTCAGAATCGCGTTCCGGATCGGGGAAATAAGTGTCCATCGCCTGAAGCAGCTCATCAATGCACTGTGTCGCTTCGGAATTATCCGGTTCGGACATGGCCTTGAACGCGGAACCCTGAATAATGGGAGTTTTATCTCCGGGGAAACCGTTCTGGGTCAGCACGTCTTTGATCTCTTCCACAACCAGTTCCAAAAGTTCGGGATCATCAACCAGGTCTACTTTGTTGAGGAAAACGAGCATATAGGGAACGCCAACCTGACGGGCCAGAATGATATGCTCACGAGTCTGGGGCATGACCGAGTCCGGGGCGGATACAACCAGTATCGCTCCGTCCATCTGGGCCGCGCCGGTGATCATGTTTTTGATATAGTCCGCGTGTCCGGGACAGTCGATGTGGGCATAGTGCCGCTTGTCGGACTGATACTCCAGATGCCGGGTATTAATTGTAATACCGCGGGCTTTCTCTTCCGGCGCGTTATCAATTTGATCATAACTCATTACCTTGTCGCCGTATTTTTTGGCACAATGCATGGTGATGGCGGCAGAGAGCGTGGTTTTACCATGGTCAACGTGACCAATAGTACCGACGTTCATGTGGATCTTTGTCCGGTTAAATTTATCCTTTGCCATTTCGTGTCCTCCTTGCTTTAGACACACAAAATAGTTACTTAGAGCGTATCAGGACTACATCCTTAAAACGCCGTAACCCGCACCGCAGGTTTTGTTTATACTGAATAGGGATACCACGGATACGAACAGAAACAGAAGATGAAGCGAAAAACTTCATTAGTTAACCGTTCGGTTCCACCTATCCCATCTTCCAGCCGATGGTCGGTTTGGCTGCCGACTCATACAATATCATTAATTTTGCGATTTTCGCAAAATAATGTCAAGCCCCCGGAAAAAAATCCGAGGTTTTTCTACCATCTATAATGGGCAAACGCCTTGTTAGCCTCGGCCATTTTGTGGGTATCTTCCTTCTTTTTGAAGGCAGTACCCGTATTATTATATGCATCCAGCAGTTCCGCGGCAAGGCGGTCGCCCATACCGTGGCCAGAGCGGGCTCTTGCGGCGTTGATGATCCACCTCATTCCCAGTGCCTCGCGTCTGGCATCCCGAATTTCCACCGGAACCTGATAGGTAGCGCCCCCAACCCGGCGGGATTTAACCTCAACTTGGGGTTTTACGTTCTCAAGGGCCTTGAGGAATACTTCCAGCGGCTCCTTGTCGGCCTTGTTTTGGAGAATACCCAGCGCCTCATGCATAATACGCAGGCCCACGGAACGTTTGCCTTCCCACATCATGCGGTTTACAAATTTGGAAACCACCACACTGTTGTACTTGGGATCAGGGGCAATTCCCCGGTCTATTGTTTTCTTTTTTCGTCCCATGTTTATGCCTTTGGACGCTTTGCGCCGTATTTGGAGCGTCCACGCTTGCGATCTGTCACGCCCAGAGTATCCTTTGCGCCCCGAATAATATGATACCGGACACCAGGAAGGTCCTTGACCCGTCCGCCGCGCACCAAAACCACCGAGTGCTCCTGCAAATTATGCCCGATTCCGGGAATATAGGCCGTTACTTCGGTTCCGTGAGAAAGCCGCACACGGGCCACTTTCCGCATCGCCGAATTGGGTTTTTTGGGTGTAACAGTCATAACACGGGTACAAACCCCCCGCTTCTGCGGGCAGGAATGTAAAGCCGGAGACTTGGTCTTATGAGTCACCTGCTGCCGCCCGAAACGAACCAACTGATTAATAGTAGGCATTCGCTCAAAACTCCTTAATTGACCGCCGTCAGCACCCAGCGCGCCAGAGCATAAAATCCCTTCCGCTCTGAAAACAAGAGGAAGTACATCCAAAAATAGCAAAAAATGAAAAAAGAGTCAAGTAGAAAACTGAAAAAAACAAAAATATTTTTCCTGAGATTTGGGCCTCAACAGTACCGTTGCTTTACCGGCGTTTTGCGGTAGCGCCCTGCTGTCAGCGCTAACTTAAAACTAACCCCTCCCTATCCCGCATTACTGTTTTGCCTACTGCTTCTGTATGCGATGGAGTTTTCCTGCGCCGGAACGAGCTACTTTTTTCATCTACGCCCCTTGACGGGGCGCTGTTGTTGGTTCTCCCGAATCTTGCTATACTCTCAGACAAGAGCATGAAAAAACAGCAAGGCATTGTTTTTACAGGCGGCGAGGGGCCGCAGCCGGAATTGATTCGGCGGCTCTGCGAAGGCCCGGCGCAGGGGGCCCTGCTCGCTGCGGCGGATTC
>JAIRUN010000129.1 GCA_031254365.1 Treponema sp.
ACAAATTTCATTGCGGCGGATGCGCAGATTTTTATGCAGTCTCCGCAGCGGATGCAAACTTTTTTGTCTATCACCGGATGAGGCATTAACTTTGTGGCTAGTTTTCGCAGGGGTCGGGGAAGGATAAAATTCAGAAGCAGGCTGCCTGATTTTTTGAAAGGGATTTTTACAAAATCATGAACCTTGACTTCTTCCGGTTTCAGGAGCGGATACTCAATTTCCGAAAAATTCTTGAGCCATATCTGCCGGGATAGGGCTTCCCGATTTACCGGAATCTTTTCAGGGGGATAGCCCACAATACTGCTTGCCGCCGCATCCATTGCCAGCAGGTTTGCAGAGGCCAGCACCAGGCCAATATGCCGAGGGTATCCCCCCGATGGGCCGGGCCCTTCCATAGCGGTAACGGCATCCATAAAGGCAAACATTGGTTTTACCGCCACATTTAAGTCCACAATCATCGAAGCAAAAGCTTCCGTGGTGGGATACCGCACATGGTAGGGACTTTTCGCAACCGAGGGGATAAGGCCGAAAGTGTTTTTCATGGCCCCGGTAAAATACATAAGCTGGTGGGTTTTGAGTTTGGGAAGGCTTATCACCCAGTCCGTTTCCCTGAGTACACCGGTTACGGTAAAATGGCGCTGGATTTTTCCTTCGGGGCAGTCCAGTTCGAGTTTGCTGCGGGTAAAATCAACCCATTCGGCCCCGTTTTTAATTGCTGTGTCTCCCAGCGTGGAAGATCGGGCGGTAAAATTCGGCGTTTGCAGGCCGGGGCTGTCCCCTGCAAGGATGCGGGAAGCGCCCCATTCCCGAACCAGCCGGATGACCGCCGCAAGAAAGGCCGGATGGGTGGTAACAGCCTTTTCAGGGGCCGCATCCATCACAATATTGAGCTTGAGGAGAACCGTCTTGCCGGTGGCATCGGGAAAATCCGCTGCCAGAGCCGCTGCTTTCAGAGATCGGTATAATTCCTCCGGATCATACGAATCGCACCGCTCTATGCCAACCCGCTTGCTCATATTGTTCATAATAAACATTTTATGGTATTCTGGTATATACATGGAAGAACTGCAATCAACAGAAAAACTTGACCGGGAAATACTTGAAGATGCCCGGAAAAAGGCGTTCAAAATTCTCAAGACCGCCGATGATACGATAAAGGCGAAAACCACGGAAAGGGAGAAAGAAACCGCCGCAAGCCTTGACGAACTCAATAAAAAGTATGCGGGGCTGCGCGAGCGTGCCTCGGAAGAAATCATAGCCCGGCTGCCGATGGACAAGCAGCGGGCAAAAGCGGAAAAAATCGAGCGTTTATTGCAGACCGCGGTGGAAGCATGGTATGCCGGTTTGAGCCGGCCTCAGGTTTTTGATCTGCTTAAAAGAGAACTTGCCAAACGGCTTGCCGTCTGTACCGCGACCGCCGCTTCCGGCGAATGGCGTGTATTGATCAGCGGACTCCAGCGGGGTGAAGCGGAAACATTATTGAAGGAAACCCTGCCCAATGCGGCCTGTACGATTGAACAAGCGCCCGCTGCCGGAATATATCCCGAACTGGTGCTGGAAACAAAGGAATTGCGTATAACCGCTTCCGTCTCAAAAACCGTGGATTTTTTCCTTCACGAAAAACGGGCGGAATTGGCCGAGGCCCTGCTGGGACAGGCGGCCCTTACCGGAGAAGAATCATGATATTGGAAGGAAAGGTCAGGCGAATCTCCGGCCCCATTATCCGGGCAGCCGGGTTGGGCGGGGCCGGTCTCTTTGATGTGGTTGAAGTTGGGGAGAAGCGGATCATCGGCGAGATTGTCCGTCTTGAAGGGGATGAAGCGGTCATTCAGGTTTACGAAGACAATACCGGCCTGAAAACCGGCGCTCCTGCCCGTTCCACCGGACGGCCCCTTTCGGCTCTGCTGGGGCCTGGCCTTATGGGAACGATCTACGACGGTATACAGCGGCCCCTTGAATTGCTGTACCGGCAGGGCGGGGCTTTTATGGTTCCCGGCGAGCGGGGCAACCCCCTGGACACGGAGAAAAAGTGGCATTTTACACCGGATGCCGGTCTTGCGGCAAAACTTGCCGCAGGCGAAACAGTTCCCGCCACAGCGGGCATGACGCTGGGTACGGTAAAAGAAACCGAGAGCATCACCTGCAAAATTATGGTTCCGCCCACAGTAAAGGGCGGCGCTATTACACACCTGAGCGCCGAAGGCGATTACACGGTGCTGGAAGCGGCGGCAAAAACCAGTCTGGGCGAAGAAATTCCCTTTGCCCAATGGTGGCCGGTGCGCCAGCCGCGGCCCAACGCTGAACGGCTTTCTCCTGATCAGCCGCTGGTAACAGGCGAGCGGGTCATTGATGTATTTTTCCCCCTGTCCAGAGGAGGCACTGCGGCAATTCCCGGCGGCTTTGGTACGGGCAAGACCATGACCCAGCATGCGGTTGCCAAGTTTTGCGATGCCGATGTGATCATCTACATTGGCTGCGGCGAGCGGGGCAATGAGATGACCGATGTGCTTACCGAATTCCCCGAACTGCTGGATCCCCGCACCGGACGCAGCCTTATGGAGCGGACTCTGCTTATTGCCAATACGTCCAATATGCCGGTTGCCGCCCGCGAGGTGTCAATTTATTTTGGCGTTACCCTTGCCGAATATTACCGGGATATGGGTTTCCATGTCGCGATTATGGCGGATTCCACCAGCCGCTGGGCCGAGGCCTTGCGGGAACTTTCGGGCCGCATGGAAGAAATGCCCGCCGAGGAAGGCTTTCCCGCATACCTGCCGACCCGGCTTGCCGAATTTTACGAGCGGGCGGGTCGTGTCCGTACGCTTTCAGGAGCGGAAGGCTCGGTCTCGATCATCGGGGCGGTCTCTCCGCCGGGCGGCGATTTTTCCGAACCTGTCACCCAGCACACCAAACGTTTTATCCGCTGCTTCTGGGCTCTGGATCGCGATCTTGCCAATGCCCGGCATTATCCGGCGATCAGCTGGATCGACAGCTATTCAGAATATGCCGAGGAAGTGCAGCCCTGGTGGGAAAAGGTGAATCCCCGCTGGGCCGAAGTCCGCCGCCAATGCTTTGATCTTTTGAAACGAGAGCAGCGGTTAGCTGAAATTGTACGGCTCATCGGCCCTGATGCCCTGCCTGATGATCAGAAAATGATTCTTGTTACATCGGAAATAATCAAAGACGGCTTTTTACAGCAAAATTCTTTTGATGATGTTGATATGTACTGTGTTCCTGAAAAACAGGTACGGCTTCTGGAACTGATGATGGAATTTCACGAGCGCGCCTACACCTGCATCAAGCTGGGAGCGCCCTTGACCAAAATACACAGCACCGGTCTTAAGGAAGAACTGTCCCGGCTCAAGAGTACGGTGAAAAATGACGAACTTTCCGGCCTTGCTGACTTTGAGGGAAAAATGCGTTCCGCGCTTGAAGAACTGGAACGGAGTTACCGCACGAGGAAAAACCAATGAGAGGCATCGAATACAAGGGACTTACCCGCATTGAAGGCCCGGTTGTGATCACCGCCCGCAGCCGCAACGGGGGCTTTAATGAAGTGGCGGCGGTTTATGACCGGGGAGAAGGCAGACGGCTTGGCCGGGTGGTTGACCTCAGCGAGGATTGGGCCGCTATCCAGATTTTCGGCAACAGCACCGGACTTTCCGCGGATGACTCGCGGGTTGAGTTTCTGGACAAGCCAATGGAACTGCGGGTCGGGCCGGGCCTCTTGGGGCGTATTTTCAACGGTCTGGGTGAACCTGTTGACGGCTACGGCGATATTTTTTCTTCAATCACTATGGATGTTAACGGCCTTCCCATTAACCCCTACGCCCGCACCTATCCCCGCGATTTTATTCAAACCGGCGTTTCCGCCATTGACGGAATGAACACCCTTATCCGCGGACAGAAACTTCCGATTTTTTCAGGCAATGGCCTTCCCCACAACCGCCTTGCCGCCCAGATCGTCCGGCAGGCGCGGATTCTGTCCCCCGGCGAGACCGGTGCGGAGGGTTCAGGCGCGGATTCAGGCGCACGGGAACAATTTGTCGTTGTATTCTGCGCAATGGGCGTCAAATACGATGTGGCCCGCTTTTTTCTGGATGATTTTGAACATTCCGGCGTACTCTCCAATGTAGTGGTTTTCCTTTCTCTGGCGGACGCCCCTTCCCTTGAGCGGCTGGTAGCGCCCCGCTGCGCCCTGACCGCCGCCGAGTATCTTGCCTATGAAAGAAATATGCACGTCCTTGTGGTGATGACCGACATGACCAACTACTGCGAGGCCCTGCGGGAAGTTTCCTCAATACGGGGAGAAGTTCCCAGCCGCAAGGGGTATCCGGGCTACCTGTATTCCGATCTTGCCTCGCTGTACGAGCGGGCCGGAAAAATCAAAGATTCCTCCGGTTCTATCACCCAGATACCGATTCTTTCCATGCCCAATGATGACATCAGCCACCCGATCCCTGACCTTTCCGGCTACATCACCGAAGGCCAGATCGTGCTTGACCGGGAACTTTTCCAGCGCGGCATTTATCCGCCGGTAGCAGGACTTCCCAGCCTTTCACGTCTGATGAAGGACGGCATAGGCCCCGGCATGACGCGGGAGGATCATAAAGATTTGGCAAGCCAGCTTTTTGCCGCATATTCGCGGGTCAAGCAGGTTCGCAACCTTGCGTCAATCATCGGCGAGGAGGAGCTTTCTGAAAGCGACAAGCGGTATCTGAAATTCGGCGAACAGTTTGAGCAGGTTTTTCTTACCCAGAACGAGAGCGAAAACCGCTCGATTGGCCGTACCCTGGATTTGGGCTGGAAAGTTCTGGCAGGATTGCCCAGAGAAGAACTGTTACGGGTGAAACAGGAATATATAGAAAAATATATGAAAACCGCCGCAGACTAAAACCGGTAGAAATCAGATAATCCTCCAAAATTTGTTAAATTCCCCGAAATTCCCTTGACAACTCCTCATAAACAGGGGAAAATTTAACATTGTGGGTTTATGTTAAAGACGATATTTGTTGTTGATGATAGCGATACAAACTTGGCAACGGCCGAAGAAGCGCTGGAACAACACTACACCGTGATGACGCTCCCCTCCGCGGCGAAAATGTTCGTACTTTTGGAAAAAATCAAACCGGAGCTGATATTACTGGATATTGAAATGCCCGAAATGAACGGTTTTGAAGCGTTGCAGCGGCTGAAATCAAATGATGTATACATGAAAATTCCCGTAATTTTTTTAACAGGCAGTAATGATGCCGCAATCAAAGCTCAGGGCTTTGAGATGGGCGTGGTAGATTTTATTACCAAACCCTTTTCCCCGTCCGTACTGCAAAATCGGGTCAGGGAAGTGACGGAGGGCTGCCAATAATGTTCCCTCCGATGATACAGAAAATTCTGGAAAAAAAATGGATGCTGGGGACCGTATACGCGCAGATGCTGTTTGTGGTGGTGGCATTTGCGCTGATGGTTGTCTCAAGTTATATTATCGCGAGTGATATTAAGCGCAATCAGCTGTTGCAGGAGGCGAAAAACGCGCTCTCCCATACAGAGGCCGAAATAGCCGCGAATCTGCTGGAGCCGGAGACGCTTTTGGCCGGCATTTCAGAAACGATCCGGAATATGGTGATACATGGTGAAAGCGCCGACCGGGTGCATGAATATATAAAATATATTAACAAATATGTACAGGGTAACGATACACGTTTGACCGGCGTTATTGGTTTTTATGGTGTCTTTGACGTATATGACGGGAGATTCATGATCGGCAGTGATGAATGGGACCTGCCGGAAGATTTTGTCCCGCAAAGCCGTCCCTGGTATACAACCGCCGTCGAAGCCGATGGCAGAATTGGAATCACGCAGCCTTATATAGATGTGTATTCGCTGGAATCTGCCGTTACCTTTACCCGCCGTATTTTTACGGATGATCATAGTCCGCTGGGCATTATATGTCTGGATATGAGGCTCGACAGGGTTTCAAGGATAACCCTCAATATGCAATTCTCCGAGGGCGGGTATGGGGTTCTGCTGAACAGACATCAGGAGGTAATTGCCCATCCCGACTCAGCGAAGATAGGTTTGATGCTGCGCGAGACCGGTTCCGCCATTGCCCAATTCGCGGGCGAACTGGAACAGGGGAAAGATATTTACGAACGCGAGGCGAAAAATTACAACGGTATTAATTCCATTGTTTTTTTCCGGCAAATCAATTACGGCTGGTATCTGGGGGTTGTGATACCAAAAGATGATTATTATCGAAGTCTGACAGGCATGGCCCTGCTCATCGGTATATTGGGACTGCTGCTGGCGGCGGCGCTGGACTTTATACTGCTGCGTATTGCCACTGCGAAGAAAAGGTCGGAGGTGGAGAGCAAACAAAAAAGCAGCTTCCTTGCGACAATGAGTCATGAGATTCGTACGCCAATGAACGCGATTTTGGGCATTACCGAAATTCAGCTGCAAAACGGGACGCTGTCGGAAGATACAAAAGAAGCGTTTGCCAAGATATACAATTCAGGTGATTTGCTGCTTGGCATAATTAACGATATACTTGATTTTTCCAAAATTGAAGCGGGCAAGCTGGAATTGTTGCCTGAAAAATATAAAATAGCGAGTCTGGTTAACGATGTTGTCCAGTTGAATATGGTGCGGTTTGAAACCAAGCCGATTGAATTCAAGCTTAAGGTGAATGAACATATTCCGGCAATACTGGTAGGTGATGAGCTTCGTATTAAGCAGATTCTGAATAATCTGCTTTCCAATGCGTATAAATATACAGACAGCGGTGAAGTTTCATTGATGGTTGATGCCGAAGTTGTATCCCGTGGCGGAATAGTTCTGGTTACGCTTATCTTTATTGTGAGTGATACCGGGCAAGGCATGACATTAAGCCAGGTACACAGACTCTTTGATGAATACAGTCGTTTTAATATGAAAGCCAACCGCATGACCGAGGGCGCTGGCTTGGGTATGAGCATAACACAAAAGTTAATAGAACTGATGCACGGCAAGATTAACGTAGAAAGCGCCGTGGGCAAGGGAACAACGGTTACTGTGCGGCTGCCGCAAAGGACTTCCGGTATCGGAATATCCAGCGTTATAGGCAAAGAATTGGCGGAAAACCTGCAGCAGTTCCGTATGAGCATCGTCTCGCAAATGGAAAAAATGCTGATATCACACGAGCCGATGCCTTATGGCAAAGTTTTGATAGTGGATGATGTAGAAACGAATTTATACGTTGCCAGGGGACTTATGCTCCCGTATGGCCTGTCGATTGATATTGCCAAGAGCGGGTTTGAGGCGATTGATAAAATCAAAAGCGGCAACGTGTATGACATCGTGTTTATGGATCACATGATGCCGAAGATGGACGGCATTGAAGCGGTAAAAAACATACGCGGCATGGGGTATAAACATACCATTGTCGCGCTGACAGCTAACGCCCTGATGGGGCGGGCGGAAATGTTTCTTGCAAACGGATTTGACAGCTTTATTTCCAAGCCGATAGATATACGCGAACTGAATACCGCGCTGATCAAATTCATACGTGACAAACAGCCGTACGAAGTGATTCAGGAAGCGCGGCGGCAAAACGCCGAGCAAAAACAGCAGGCTATCGGGCAGCCGAATCCGTCTGTTGATACACAATTAGCGGGTATTTTCATACGGGATGCTGAAAAGGCTATTGCCGCGCTGGAAGCAATATATGAAAAGCGGAACGATTATGGTGGCGATGATATACAATCGTACATCATCAATGTCCATGCGATGAAAAGCGCGCTTGCGAATATCGGCGAAGGGGAAATTTCCGCCTTCGCGTATAAACTGGAACAGGCAGGGCGGGAAGAAAATACCTCTCTGATGACAGATAAAACCCCGATGTTTCTGGATCAGCTGAGGGCGGTAATAAACAGAATCAAGCCGGAAGAAAAAGAGGTTGATGAGATTACAGCCGAAGATAAAACATATCTGTGCGAGAAACTGTCCGTATTTCAAACAGCGTGCGAGGCGTATGACAAAAGAACCGCCAAAGACACTCTTGCTGAACTCAATCAAAAAAACTGGCCGCACCAGGAAAAAGAGCTGCTGAATACCATAGCCGAACATCTGCTGCACAGCGACTTTGATGAGGCTGCAAGCGCCGCAAAGAATTATAATAACAATGTAGACTTTAGTATTTGAACTCGCTTTCCCCGATAAATTCCCGCAGAATACTGTCGCCAGGCACATATTGCGGCGGTATTGGGGCAAAGTTTTCCAGAAACGAAAGCAGCCGTATTGCTTCGGCGTATTCATACATTCCCGGTTTTACCCCCCGCAGTAGCGGATCGGCATAGTATTTTAATACCGAAAGCTCGTAATCAAGCGCGGAGTTAAGAGCGGCATCGGCGGTGTTCTGAAACGGGAAGATGTGTTTGCGCTCACCGGCCTGTACGCTGGGCCACATTTTGATAGTGCCCGCCGCGTCTTTTGCCCGGAACTGATTATCGCGGACCATGCGCCGCAGCAGCCGGTTATCGCTGGTGGGGATACGGTTGTGATCATCCAGATTAAGCTGGGTCAGGGCGGAGACATATACCTTGAATTTGGTATCCCGCGCTATGCTGGGAGTAAGGGCGTCGTTAAGCGCGTGGATGCCTTCGACAATCAGCACCATATTCCGATCCAGACGAATCGTTTCGCCTGAATCTTTTCTGCGTCCGCCGATTTTAAAATCATAAACAGGAAGGATTACTTCTTCACCCCGGTACAGGGCCTGTAGCTGCCCATTCAGAAAGGGAATATCCAGCGCCTCAAGACACTCGTAATCAGGCTCGCCCTTTTCATCTTTGGGAGTTTTATCCGTTCCCACATAATAATTATCCAGACTGATGGCAAGCGGCTTAATCCCCATCGCCATCAATTCAATGGAAAGACGTTTCGCGCTGGTAGTTTTGCCGGAACTGGAAGGCCCGGCAAGCAATACCATTTTTATCCTGTCCCGCTGTTCATAAATCTGCTCGGCAATGTTCGCTATCTTGTGGCGCTGGTGGGCTTCTGCGATCCTGATATAATCGTTTATGGTACGGTTTGCCACAAGGGAGTTAAGCTCGCCCACTACCCGTACGCCGGCAATGCGGCCCCATTGTTTGTATTCGTTGTAAACCTGAAAAATTTTCGGCTCATCCTCAAAAGCGCCGAGGTTTTTGTTTTTGCCGACAGCGGGAAAGCGGAGCAGGAAACCTTCCTGATAGGGCAGGAGCGCGAATGTGGAAAGCAGGCTGGTTCGGGAAACAAGGGGTTCAATATACATATCAACAAAATCTTTACATTCGTTGACTTTGATCCGTGATGTGCTGCGCTGATCCAGCAATAGTACCGTGTCGGTCTGCCGGTTTTTTTTGAATACCTCAAGCGCTTCTTCATAGGCCAGATGTTTGAAGGTGATGGGAAGATCCGCAGCTACAATCGATTCCATTTCTTTCTGTAAAACGGCGACTTCCTGCTCCGTGACCTGTTTGCCGGAACTGAAAGTATAGTAGTAGCTTTTGCCCAGCGAGTGGCCGATGTACAGACCCTGGTCGGGAAAGTGCGTGCGCGCGGCGATTGCCAGAATGAAGGCAAGCGAGCGGCGGTAGAGCATTGCCCCTTCAGGCGATTCCAGCAGCACCGGTTCCAGCAGGGAATTTACCACGAGCCGCGTTTTCAGGGGCCGTATTTCGTTATTCACCCTGATCGCGGCGATGGTATCTTTTTCCATGCCGAAATGATCGAGCAGGGTGTCGGCGACAGCTCCGTATGGGCAGCTTATGGTTTCGCCTTTTTTTGTTGTGCCATTTGCAAAACGAACCTGTATGTCATTCATAGCCACCTCTTTTATTTTTCAAGACGCGTGATTATCGCCTGCGTTTTTTCCCGGTAACGGGCAGGAGCTGTTTCGGCGGCCTGCCTTAAAAATTCCACCGCTTCGCTGTTTCTGCCAGCGGCCGCGGAGTTGAGTCCCATTGCGTATAACACCAGCGCCTGATCAGCGCCGTATTGCATACTGGAACGGTAATACTGTCTGGCGGTATCATAATCGCCCAATTCGTATGCCAACAGACCCAGATAATACCGGGGGGCAAAATGCCGCGGTCGCAGATCAAGCGCGTCCCGAAAGGCAAGTATGGCGGCTCCTGTGTCCCCGATATCATAGGCCCGCTGTCCTTCCGCAAGAAGTTCGCTGAAACTCTTGCGCGAATCAAGATACTCCCGGTAATCTTTGTCAAATTCTTCCATATCATTCCAGAGGAAGATATGCTTCATCACCTCCGCGGAATTTTCTTCGGCGCTTTTTGAATCGGAAAGCAGCATAAAACTGTCCGTCATGGTTCGCAGATAATCGTGCTTTCCGCTGTTCAGCATAAATGAAACTATTGACCATGCAAGGCTCTGAAAATCATCAGGCATTCCCAGAACATCGGCCATCAGAATTGCTCCGGGCATGGGTAGATATTCCAGGCTTTTTACCGTTTCAAGCCATAGCAAATTTTCTTCGTAACTTAAATCTCCGTCTTCATCGAACCCCAGATTGTTGAAAAAAACCGCAAAGCCTTCCCGTATCCAGGAGGGAGGATTTGAAACAAAGGCCCGCAAAAACTGGATAAATGCCTGATAGGAAAGAGCCTGTCCTTCGCCCGCGCTGCCCCTGTTGATTATCAGTTCCCGTCTGTCCCGCTGCTGGTAATGCAAATACACCGCGCCGGGCCGTATTGATCCAATCTGTGAGCCGACATAACGGTTATAGGCATCCGTATCCCTGAAAGACCTGACATTCAGGGGCCATGCGGCGTTGCCGGCAACATTACCGGGATTAAAGCGGAACAGCCTGTTATACACCGAAAAACGTTCTTCCATTTCAAAGGCCAGTGTCTTTCCGTCCGCCGGATCGGAGAAAATAATAAAATGTTCTGTCCGCGTTATCTCCTGTTCTGTATTTCCGGCCTGCGCAAAAACCGCCGCGCAAATCAGCGCAAATAAACAGACACCGGTAATTTTTTTCATACTATTTCCCTCCCAATAGGTATTTATTGAATTATTTTATCAATAATAATATTAACTTCCTCGATCAATATTCCGGTATAGCGTTCGATATTCTCGATGATATACTGCTGCAATTCGTGAATATTCCCCCCCAGCTGAATCCCGTATGGTACGTCAATGGTGATTATCAGGCGGTAACCCAGTTCATCATCTTTGACGACGATCTTCTTGATTCGTATATTCTGATTATACTCGTCAACACAGTGAATAACCATCTGGCTTAATGCCGCCTCGGAAATAATCACCTTGCCCCGTTTTGAATACTCAGGCCTAACCACCGATTTTTCATGCATTCTGGACATGGGGCCGATCACCGCCGGGGTTCGCTTGGGCTTGAATATTTGTATCGCTTTGTAAAAAATATTGGGGTAGCTCCGCTTTACCTCGATTGAGGGAACCGGAATAACATGCTTGCCCTCGATACGCCGGATTCTGATTGCCTTGTCAATCTCTTCCTGCGTGGCAATATCTTCGATTTTTATGATTTTTACCGGAGGGGGCATTTGCAGCCGCGCCGCGATCTTGCTCACCATTTTTTCAGAAGTCCCCAGCACCAGAATCTTCTTGATTTTTTCGCTCTGGAGTTTGCGGGCTACTTCGTCCCGGTGGGCCTTTTCATCGAACAGGGCTACTTTTACCGCCGCGAGAAATGTTTTTTCTTTTTTTGCCGAATGGCCCGCCAGAATCCGGTTGTCCCTGATCAACAGCCCGTCATCGATAATATGTTCAATACCGTATTTTTGCGCCACCAGTTTTGCCCGAAAACTCTTCCCCGTGCCGCTTTCCCCAGTGAGCGCGAAGACTTTTATTCTTTTCAGGGCAAACAGGAAATCAAAAA
>JAIRUN010000031.1 GCA_031254365.1 Treponema sp.
GCGATAATCAGCCAGATGCCCACGATATTAAGAACTATCTGGTACAGGTGAACCAAACCGGTAAACACAATGGGCAGAACGGGAAGCAGTATAAAAAAGAGGTATCGGGGGCGGCTCCTGGCGCGGAAACACCAGCCGATTACAATGGAAAAAATCGACATTGGCAGAAAGAATAATGCCGCGCCCAGCCGATTGAGTATCTCCGCCTCGAATACTTCGGGAACATAACCCAGAGAACCGGTTATTTCGGCAGCGGTGAACAGTTCGCCAAGCTGCATATTGGCAAGCCCCTGCCGTATCTGCGTGAGCATGATAAAAGTTTCAAAATCTACATCAAGTATAATTTGAGCGTCACCAGGGCGGTATGAAGCGCCCGGTTCAATAGTCCACTCCGGCTCCCATCTCAGGCTGCGGTCATGCCGGTTCAACGCCCGCATCATGATCAGAAGCTGATGTCTGCCGTCCAGGGTAACGGGGAGCAGTTTGGCATAAGGCGCTTCCAGATGAACCAGCGGGCGGGATTGAGCGTCAAAACTGAAATACTCGATTCCAATTCCGTACGCGAAATCCGGCGAGACAGAGATGCTGGAAAAACGCAGCACCGCCCTCCCCTGCACTCCGCCGCGGGTTTGGGTAGGCAGGGAGAATACCGCGCCGGTAAGCAGTTCACCCGCGGACATTTTTAATTCATCAATAAAAAAAGCAATCTCGGTAACTCCCTTTTCGCAAATAGCAAGGTAGTTTGCCGCATCAGGATCATCGGGACTCAAGTCCAGTAGTTCCTGAAAAATATAAAAACCCCGTATCCAGTCATTTGAGATCATGGCCTCATAACCGGAACGCTTGAGGAGGTACAGGGAATAAAAACGGTTTTCACGGCTGGACGGCGACTGGGATTCGATCCGGTTCCATGCCCGCGCCGCAAGCCGCCGCGCGCTTGCCGTTTCGGGACTCCCCTCTTTGGCGATCCGTTCCGCAAGTGTGGCAAGCCAGTGGGCATCAAAGAAGCGCCCTTCGCTCAAAGCCTGTTCAGCCATTCCGATTGCAGTCGCCGCGTCCGGCGGTTCACTCTGACCGGGCAGGGGCGAAACAGCGGCGCTCCGGGGATCCCTCATCATTTCCGCCCGCGCTGCCGCCCGTCTGTCCTCCGCCGCGTAACGCTGCTGTTCCAGATTTATGGCAAGCTCGTTTCTGATTACAACCAATTCGGGACTCTGCGGCCACACACTGTCGCAGACTCCGATAAAATGCGAAACCTCACGCCATTCCCCGGCTTCTCCGTGGCTATACGCCCGCTCCTTTGCCAGTTGATAAAGTTCCCCCTGATAACGCATATTCGCTTCGGCATTCCGCACCAGCGGAAGGAACAGGAAAAAAATAAGACCATATACAACAGCGGCGCATATTGCCGTGATAACCGGAACCATCAAGTGCTGGAAAAATTTCGGTGAAAAACTCTTGAAATAATCATAATCAAGCGAGGCAATTCCAAATGGTATCACCAACGCGGAAAAAGCCAGCGCGGGAAACAGCGTAAAAAGATCCAGCGCCCCGCGGATAAACTGCCAGTTTCGGGAGAATATGGGGAGCGGCGCAGCCTCGCCGGGGAAAAAACAGCGAAAACCCATGATCAAAAGGCTTGCTATGCCAACATATAAAATGAAGATCATGTAGGGTGAGTGTAAACTCAAACGGTTACGCGCCATTACTGCTGCCCCGCTTTTTCATCATTGCCCCGTCTTTTCGCAAAATAGACCAGCAAGGAATACAGATGCACCAGTATTCCAAACGCGCAGAAAATCAGGGGAACCGTAAGAGACGGGGGCAGCCGGTCTTTCAAAAATGAATCAAACACTTCCTGCATTTCAGCAGAGTTGAAAAAAGTTTCCAGCGCAAGTATACCCCGAAACGCGAGACAGCCCAGAAAGAGGTTCGCCAGCGGCCACGCGCTGAATTTATGAATAAAACCCAATGAACCCAAAAAGAAAATTAAAGCCCCGGCATATATCAGAAAAGGCAGCAAGCCTTCGTTAAGACGCTGCCGCAAGTACTCGCTATTAAGCCTGAGATCAATAGACAGGCTTTTGAGGAACCAGGGAATATCATTTCTGAACGGCAGAGGCGGCAGAGCAGCCGCGCTATGGACCGGTTCCGGCGTTGCCGCCTGATAGCTCAGGGGCCTGTCCGGTATAGCCGCCACCCGCGGGCCAAAAGGTTCTGACGGCCCCTTAAGCAGCACAACCACTGTCTCGGTGGGATGCAGGGCATTGGCGAGTATCAAACCCGGCCCCCCCAACTGCCGATGGGAAATAAGGGCAGGAGGCACATTTCCCCAGTATTCCAGCCCCAAAGAAACCCCAAGACTGAACCCCAGCGACAGGATATACAGGCAGAGTATGGTTACCGGCGCAAAAATATACTCCAGCGCGGCATAACCCAGACTAAGCAGCAAAGAACCATAAATTGCCAGGGACAGAGCCCACCGGACTGCGGCGATAATCTCGGAAAGCAGAATTTCCGGCTGCTGGGGCAAATTTCGCGCCCAGTCAACCCGTAACGCCAAAAAACGTATGGCCGCCGCCAGAATCAGCAAAAGAGCAAAGCTACAACTGAAAAAAAGCGCCAACTTGGCCAGTTTTTTCACCTTTTCAGCTTAACACGGGATCGGCGCTTGCCGCAAGCATGGAATTGGACAAAAGAGGCTATCTCAACTATAATTATTACACTATGGAAAAAAACATATTGGATGTATTACGGATAGGAATTTTTTATGACGGTTATTACTTTTACAAGATCAGTAATTACTACAAATACGAGCATGAAAAAAAATCGCGGATAAGCATCAGCGGCCTGCATGAATTTATCAGAAACGAAATAGCCAGCCTTATCAAAATGGATATTCGCCGGTGTCAGATTATTGATGCCCATTATTTCAAGGGCCGCTCTTTGGCAAAAGACATGGGCGAAAAAGTCCAGAGCGAGCGCGTGTTTGAGGATATTCTGATGAGGGAAAATATTGTCAGCCATTATCTGCCGCTGCGCTACAGCGAAAACAGTATCATCGAAAAAGGCATAGACGTATGGCTTGCCCTTGAAGCATACGAACTTGCCATTTACAAACATTTTGACATTCTGGTGCTGATCGCCGGCGACGGAGACTATGTACCGCTGGTCCGCAAACTCCACACTCTGGGTACGCAGGTCATGCTGATCTGCTGGGATTTTTCGTATCACAACGAAAACGGCGACATTGTTGAAACAAGAACATCCCGCCAGCTCCTCTCCGAAGTTTTCTTCCCCGTGCAGATGCACCAGAGAATTGAACAGGGGGGGGACAACGAGTATATAAGAGACCTCTTCGTAGCCGAGCGAATACCGGAGCTGACATTTAACTTCAGCCCGGCCAGCGCTGTAACCGGCGGATCCGGACCGGCTGAGGAATTAACTTCCACCATTTTCAGTATCAATCCAAACGGTTTTGGCTTTATCAAAGATGAAGAAAAAAACAACATTTTTTTCCATTACAGCAGAGTCACCAACTGCGATTTCCCTGAACTCAAATTCGGAATGAAGGTAAAATATACGGTCGAAGAGGACGAGGAACGGAGCAAGCGGGATAACGCCCCCCGCTACCGGGCCACCAAAGTAACGGTTGTGGATTAGCAAAAACTCACCTTCGGGGCGGACGGAAAAAACCAAAAAGACTGCCGCAGAAGCCGCCCACAATATGGGCAAAATGTGAGATGCTATCCGAATTATACGAGCTGACAAGCTGCGATCCCAGATACAGCACCAGTACCAGAATAAATGTTAATGGTATTTCACCCTGTGAAAAATTAGTGAACGAAGCCAGAAGGATCATCATAAAGACCACGCCGGAAGCGCCCATAAGGGAGGTGTTAAAAAGAAAAATATTAAGAACACCCGTTACCAACGCGGTGATTACAATCATCAGGAGCAGGGAAAGCGAACCGTAGCTTTCCTCAAGCATTGGGCCGATCAGGAGAATCAATGAAAAATTACCGATCAGATGCTGCCAGTCGGCGTGGCCCGCGATGTGGGTGATGATACTTAACCAGTTTCGAAAACTTCCCGCTGAAAAATCTCTATTGCCGGGAACCATAAACCAGTTTTCGATCAGGCCCGGCAGCACAGACCGGGAAAGCAGCAACACCAGGGCGCTGATCAGGGCAAAAGTAAGAACCGTAGGCGCGTTGTATCTAATTCTCATGGGTTTAAAATTATTTCTACCGGACAGTGATCCGAACCCTGTACTTCGGGTCTTATTATTGAAGATTGCACCGCGGGCATAAAAGCCTTATCCACGCAATGGTAATCTATTCTCCAGCCCACATTCCGCTCCCGCGATCCGGCCCGGTATGACCACCAGGTGTAATGGCTGGTCTCGCCGGGGTGAAAATGCCGGAACGTGTCCATATGTCCGGCAGCGGTAAACTTATCCATCCACGCCCGCTCCTCCGGCAGATAACCGGCACTGCCCTCGTTCTCTTTTGGCCGCGCAAGGTCAATGGGCGTATGCGCGATATTGTAATCCCCGGAAAGCACAAAATGCCGCCCCTTCTTCACCAGCGAATTGCAAAGCCGCAGCATCGCGTCACAAAAAGCCAGCTTGTAATCCAGCCGGGCTCCCGCGTCCTGAGAGTTGGGAAAATATGCCGCAATCAGGGTAAAGTTTTTGAACTCCGCCTGAAGCACCCTTCCCTCCCTGTCAAATTCCGCCTCTCCCATAAAACGTACATCCAGCGGCTGCTCTCTGGTATAAATCGCCACCCCCGAATAACCTTTTTTTACCGCGCT
>JAIRUN010000022.1 GCA_031254365.1 Treponema sp.
AGATCATGCCGTTTCTGCCCGCGCGCCTGCAAAAGTTTTTCAACCACATGCTGCGTGGCAATACCCGCATGATCAGTTCCCGGAACCCACAGCGTTGGCTCCCCCCTCATACGGTGGTAACGGATAACAATATCAATAATGGAAATAACAATCCCATGTCCCAAGTGAAGAATACCGGTAACATTGGGCGGAGGAATGGTTATAACATACGGGGCTTTATCTGTACATCTGGCAGTTTCAGGCTTAAAAGCTCCCGCGGCCTTCCACTGCGCGTAAATACGATCCTCAAACCCCTTAGGGTCATAGGCCTTTTCAAGTTCAATCGCCTTCATTGGCCTATTTTATACGATAAAAGGGAAAGTGTTCAACAGAACACTCGCAGCATGGCACACTGAGCATACTCAAAGAAAGGACAGAATCGAGTCTGGGTCGCGCTGCCGTCTTAGTCAATCGTTACTGTTACAGTCTGGCCTTTTGAGACAGTTACTGTTTTTGAAAATATGGTTGAACCAACTCCTAAAACCGTGACATCTGAATCAAGATCAAGCGTATACGTTTTCGTGCTACCGGCAGAAATTGTATCTCCCGGCATCCCCTTGCTGAGAACATTTAAACCTGCTGAAACACGGACAACTGCCGGGTAACTCGATGCATTTTGCACCTCAAGGGTACCGCCCAATTCACCGCAACTGACCAACAATCCAATTACCGCTACCACAGCGATAATCCCTAAAAGTCTTATTGTCTTTTTCATCTTTATACCCTTAATATATATTATCACATTTCGGGTAAAAATACAAGGGAAAAATGATGTTTGTCATCTTAGCGTTTACCGCCGGGCCCTCCGGTCTTTTGTTTCCAGGCGGCATTTATCCGGTTGTTTTCTTCACTGGTTATCGTAGCTGTTTTGGTTGAAGAGCCCTGAGAGTGACCGGATATATTCCTTAAATGCGGAGCCGGAAGCTTGTCGCAAATTTCCTGCAGCTTAAGCGCCACCGTATTATATTGCCCGGCCAGGACAATATTCGTCGCATGCTGGCGCGCAAGGTTTTTATACTCTGAAATCGCTCTCCCCATTTCATCCCTGTCTCTGCAACTTCTGTGTTTGTTTACTTCAGCTTCTACATTTACTATCATTTTTTAACCTCTTTAAAAATAGAGTTGTTCACAATACTATACCGTCCCTGGCACAAATGTCAATGGCATTAGGCAGCAGAAAAAATCCTGATATTATGCTATACTATCCCCATGAAAATCAGTAAAAAGGTGTTTGGCATTCTCTCCAACGGAGAAAAAGTTCATCTGTATGTTCTCAAGGCAGGGGACATCAAACTCTGTCTTACGAATTTTGGCGCGACATGGACGAGCCTGTTTGTTCCCTCAAAAAAGGGCCGCGGCGCTGATGTGCTGCTGGGTTTTTCAAACCTTGCCGCATATCTCAATAACATTCCGTTCCTGGGTGTAACAGTGGGCCGTTTCGCAAACCGCATTGGCGGCGCGTGTTTTTCGCTGGATGGTAAAACATACAACCTTAATCAGAACGACGGGAAGAACACCCTGCACAGCGGTTTTCGGGGCTTTGACAAAATGCTCTGGAAAGCCGATGTATACGAAGAAAACCAAGGGGTATTTGTACGCTTTGAACTGGATAGTCCTGATGGCGAAGGCGGCTTTCCGGGAAACCTCAAGGCAGTGGTCAGTTACGGACTCAGCAAATCCAATGAAGTAATCGCCTGTTATGAAGCGAAATCAGACGCGCCCACTCCGATGAACTTTACCAACCACGCCTATTTCAATCTGGCAGGAGAAGGGGCGGGAAATATTCTTTCCCATGAAGTCAGGCTGTTTTCATCTTCATACGTTGAAGTTGACGCGCACTGTATACCGACCGGGCGGCTGCTTTCGGTTCAGAATAGCCCATTTGATTTTTTAACCCGCAAACCTGTCAAGCGCGATCTGCGCGCTGAATCAGGCGGCAATGGCGGCCCATCAGCGCCAGCCGGCTATGACCACTGCTTTGTTGTTGACGGCGATCCGGGAAAACTTCGTCCCTGCGCCGAAGCTTTTGAACCGGTTTCCGGCAGAAACATGAAGGTCTTTACCACCCAGCCCGGCGTCCAGTTCTACACGGGCAATTCCCTCCCCGGCATCACCGGCAAGCCAGGTTCCCTGTACGCAAAGCATGATGGCTTCTGTCTGGAAACCCAGCATTTTCCCGATTCCCCGAATCAGAATGCTTTCCCATCCTGCATATTCGGGCCGGGCAAAGAGTACCGCGAAAAATCGGTGTTTGCGTTTGACTGGTAGGGGACGGGTTATGAATAAACCCCGTTTATGAATTAACCCGTTCTACATATTCGTTGGTTTCGGTATTCACCAGAATTTTTTCACCCTGTTTGATAAAGAGCGGAACCCGCACCACAAGGCCCGTCTCGGTCGTGATCGGCTTGGTCGCGCCGGAAACCGTATCGCCCTTTACATAGTTTTCGCTTTCCGCCACGGTAAAAACAACTTTGTAGGGAATCTTGATGTCTATTACCTTTCCTTCCCAGATGGTCAGATCGTAGGCTTCCCCTTCCTTGAGGTATAATTTTTTGTCAGGGTTGTCGGCGATGGGAACTTCATACTGCTCATAAGACTCGTTATCCATAAAATGATAGTTGTCCTGATCAGGATACTGATACTGGCAGGCATGAATGTCCACCTGTGCATCCTCAACTTCCTGCTGGGTCGGAATGGTCAGACCCAGCACCGAACCGTCCTTGATACTTTTCATTTTTATCCGGGCAACAGCGGTTCCCTTGCCGGGATTGTGAAATTCCCGGTCAACAACCAGATATGGCTGGCCCTTCTGCAATAAACAACTGCCTTTAACAATATCTCCGCCTCGAATCATTCTGCCCTCGCTTGAATCTTTAGTATAAACATACTGTACCAATCTGAAGAAATTTAGTGAAGGGGGGAACGCGTACTTTTCCGCATCAATAAGCTGTAGTATCCTCATCACATGGAACCCATTGTTTTGGCCTCCGGTTCACCCCGGCGGCAGGAGTATTTCCGGCTTCTGGGACTGCCCTTTAGCGTTGAGCCTGCCATGATTGACGAGGAATTCCGGGAAACAGACGAACCTCGAAAAATCGCCGAAGATTTGGCGCTGAAAAAAGCGCTCCATGTTGCCGGACGGATGCAGGCGCAGAAGCCTCTGTGGGTTTTCGGGGCGGACACGATTGTGGTGGCGGATAGCGGGATTTTTGGCAAACCAACAGACCGGGGCGATGCCAAACAGATGCTCCAGCGGCTGGCCGGCAGGGAACACGAGGTGATCAGCGCCATGGCCCTGTGGAAGGGGCGTGAACAAAAAGCTAACTGCCGATCGGCAGATTGCCGCTCAACAAGCTGCCGCGTTACCTTTGCCCCCATGTCCGGACCGGAAATCGAATGGTATCTTGACTCAGAGGAATGGCAGGGAGCGGCCGGGGCCTACCGTTTGCAGGGTCTGGCGGCCTGTTTTATCAGCCGGGTAACAGGCGCTCCCAGCACGGTTGTGGGCTTGCCATTGCGCGATTTTTATGTCATGCTCAGAGACAATGGTTATCCATTCGGGGCTTGAGCTTCGGGATAGCCAATCTTCCATTGCCCGCCTTTGAACCAATGGTTCTGCGGTCTGCGGCAATGAGATATAGGGAAGGTGATGAAAACCAGAGGTTTTCATCTTGTGTTAGGAGGAAAATGTGGCTGTAGTTACCATGAAAAGTCTCCTGGAATCAGGAGTACATTTCGGCCATCAGGTGAAGCGTTGGGATCCGCGGATGAAAAAATTCATTTTTGCGGAACGGAACGGCATTCACATCATCGATCTGCAAAAAACGATTCAGGCGATCAAAGACGCTTACGAAGTGGTTCGCAAGACCGTCGCGGCAGGCAAAACCGTACTCTTTGTGGGTACTAAAAAACAGGCGCAGCAGACCATTCAAAAAGAAGCGGAACGCTGCGGAATGTACTACGTGAATAGCCGCTGGCTCGGCGGAATGCTCACCAACTTTTCTACCATCAAAAAATCACTGCTCCGGCTCAAAAAACTGGAAAAGATGGAAGTTGACGGAACTTTTGAAAATCTCACCAAAAAAGAAATCGCGTCACTGGGCAAGGAGCGGACAAAGCTCCAGAAAAACCTCGGCGGCATCAAGGAAATGAAAGAGCTTCCGGGCATCCTGTTCATCATTGACACCCGTATGGAAGCGATTGCCGTTGCCGAGGCCAAGCGTCAGGGAATCCCCATTGTGGCGGTGGTTGACACCAACTGCAATCCCGATGGAATCGACTATCCCATTCCGGGCAATGATGACGCAATCCGGGCCATCACCCTCTTTACCCAGATCATCGCCAACGCGGTGATTGAGGCGGACAATGAGGTTGGCCTCAAGATCATCGAAACTCTGGGGGATGAAGATGAGGATTTGGAAACCCTGATGACCGATGTGTCAATGAAGGAAGAGGATCAGGAAATCGATATTGAATCCTACTCCACCGAAGAAACTGCGGCAGAAGCCCCCAAAGAGGAAGCCGAAGTCACGGAAGAAGAAGCCCAGATTCAGGTGGATGTTGATAAAGTTTACGGTGAGGATGCCTAAAGGGCGATAAGGAGAATAACATGGCTGAGATTAGCGCTGCTGATGTAAAACGGCTTCGGGAAAAAACCGGAGCGGGCATGATGGAATGTAAAAACGCACTGGTTGCCACTGATGGCGATTTTGGCAAGGCTGAAAAACTGCTCAAGGAAAAGGGGCTTGCCGCGCTTGAAAAACGCGCGGACCGGGCAACCAATGAGGGCAAAATTTTTATAAAGATAAAAGCTGACGGGTCAACCGCAGTTCTCGTGGAACTTTCCTCCGAGACTGACTTTGTTGCCCGCAATCCGGAATTTATCACTCTGGGCGGCCTCATTGCGGACAAGGCTCTGGAAAAAGGCTACGCCGAACCCAATGATGAACTTTCCGGTATGGTAACTGACCTTGCCACGAAGATACGCGAGAATATGGGCCTCAAGCGGCTCAAGACTGTTACAGCTAACGCCAATGAATACCTTACACAGTACATTCATGGAGACGGCAACATCGGCGTAGTGGTTAAATGCAATTCAGACAAGCCTGAGATTTTCAAAAATGAAGAAGTGCAGGCTTTTGTGTTTACGCTGGCCCTGCACATCGCGGCTTTTAATCCCTACGCACTGGACAAGAGCAAAATCGATCCTGCGTACATAACAGAGCAGGAAGATATTTTCCGCAAGCAGATGGAAAAAGACGAGAAACTCAAGGGCAAACCGGCGAATGTGCTTGAGGGTATTCTCAAGGGCAAGCTGAGCAAGCATCTTTCTGAAATCTGTCTGCTTGAGCAGGGGTATGTGAAAGACGAAAAATTCACTGTCAGCCAGGCTCTGGCGGATTGCGCCAAAAAATCAGGCGCAACGCTTGCAATCAGCGATTACGTTTACTTCAAAGTCGGAGTGTAAGTAATGCAGGATGTCATTTCCTCACAAGAGGAGCGAATGAAAAAAACAGTGGCGAATCTGAAAGACGGATTCGCCGCGCTACGGACCGGGCGGGCTTCGGCTGCGCTCTTTGATAAAATCAGGGTGGACTGTTATGGCGAAAAATCGCCCATTAACCAGGTGGCGAATATTTCCATTCCCGAAGCCCGGCTCATCGTCATTCAGCCCTGGGACAAAAATCTTATCGGCGAAATTGAAAAAGCGATCCGTTCTTCGGAACTGTCCCTTAATCCATCCAACGACGGCAAGGTGATCCGTATCGCCATTCCTCCCCTAACCGAGGAGCGGCGCAAGGAACTGGTAAAACTCGCCAAGAATCAGGCTGAACAGTCCCGTGTCGCAATACGGAATATCCGCCGGGACGGCAACGATGATCTTAAAAAACTGTTGAAAGATTCCTCCATTACCGAGGATGATGAAAGCAAGGGTTCGGCGGAACTGCAAAAGCTCACCGACAGTTACATTACCAAAGTGAATCAGACGCTGGAAGAAAAAGAAAAAGAAATTATGGAAGTGTAATGGGTAGTGGCATTCCGCGGCATATTGGAATCATCATGGATGGGAACGGGCGCTGGGCGCAGCAGCGGGGCCAGCTTCGTACCCAGGGACATCTTGAGGGTTTACAGGCGGCAAAACGTATTGTAAAAGCCGCCAGCGACATTGGTATCAAATACCTGACCCTCTATGCCTTCTCTACCGAAAACTGGAAACGCGCTGCCGATGAAGTGGGTTTTATTATGGGCCTGGTGAAGCAATATTTACGGGGAGAGCTTGATTTTTACCGGGCAAACCATATCCGTATCCGGCACGCGGGAGACCCTGCGGGCCTGCCGCCTGACATTGCCGCGGAAATATCCAGCGCGGCTTCTGATACCGGAGATTTTGACGGTATGCAGGTGATCCTCGCCATCAATTACGGCGGCAGGGACGAAATTGTCAGGGCAATGCGGCGGCTTGCGGAAAGCGGTTCGGTGGAATTGGGGAACATCACGGAAAAAGATATTTCCGCGTTCCTTGACAATCCCGATGTGCCTGATCCGGATTTGATTATCCGCAGCGCGGGTGAATACCGGACGAGCAATTTTTTGCTCTGGGAAGGGGCATACGCCGAACTGTATGTTTCAGCGAAATTCTGGCCGGACTGGACCGGCGAGGATCTTGCCGCCGCGTTACACGATTATCAAAACCGCGAGCGGCGTTTTGGCGGCGTTGCGGTTAACGGGGTAAAGTGATTATGAATAAATTGGTACAGCGTTTACTCATCTTTTTTGTCGGTCTGCCCCTGATCATTTTACTCGTGTACTTTTTGCCCCACAAGAACCAGCTTGCGCTTAATATCGCCGTTATTGTTTTCAGCGCGCTGGGCGCGTTTGAATTCGCTTCCCTGCTCAAAGAAAAAAATCTTTTTATACATCCGGTTGAAGCGATGATACTGGGCGCGATAATGCCCGCTGTAAGCGCCGCGATTGTCAGTTTTGGACTTGACGAGCGTTTTGCTTCCGGCTGTTTTATCGCCGCTCTCGTATGGATACTGCTGTCCCGTATTTTTTCATCATGGCAGGCATTGGACGGATTTATTAACCGTTTCGCGGCAAGCCTGGCGGTTCTTGTGTATCCGGGTATGTTGATGGAATGGATTATTTACATGGGCCGTTTTGAAAACGCGAATATCATCATACTGGTATTTCTCCTTATTGTAATCGCGAATGACTCGGCGGCATGGGCTTTTGGTATGCTGTTCGGGAACAATAACCGGAACATTATTCCGGTAAGCCCCAATAAAAGTATCGCCGGATTTGCGGGAGGAACCGCTACGGCAATTCTTGTCGGCGCGGGCGCGGCAGTTCTCCTGCCCGGTGTTTTTGTTATCAACTCCGTATCTTTTTTGAATAATCTGCCGCCGGTATACTCAGGTATCCTGCTGGGCCTTTTGTGCGGGATTACGGGTTCTCTGGGTGATCTGGCGGAATCCGCCCTGAAACGCAGTTCCGGCCTCAAGGATTCGGGGAATCTGATGCCCGGCAGGGGCGGTATTCTTGATTCAATCGACTCCATTGCGCTGGCCGCGCCGGTGTTCTATCTTTTATTCAGCCTGCTCTTTGTGCAGTCTTAAAGAGATTCATGAAAAAGCGAGTCGCTGTTCTGGGCGCAACCGGTTCAATCGGAAAAAGCGCGTTAGATGTTATTTTAGCCGGAAGGGAACATTTTGAAGTTGTCCTGCTCTGCGCCCATACTGACAGGGCGGGCCTTGCGCAAGCGGGCGCACAGTGGCCCAAAGCGCAGACTGTTCTTTCAAGCGAGCCGGGCGGAAAAGAAGCGCTGCTCGCCGCCATCGCAAATGCGCGGGCGGATATTACCATTAACGGAATTTCAGGCGCGTCCGGCCTTGAGCCTTCAATCGCGGCCATTGAATCAGGCTCGGCGCTTGCCCTTGCCAACAAGGAAACGCTGGTGATGGCAGGGCCGCTGGTACTGAAACTCGCCGCGGAAAAAAAAGCGCCGGTCATTCCGGTAGATTCAGAACATTCGGCTATCTTTCAACTGATCAATGCCCACGGTACTGAATCACTGGATGAGATTATCCTTACCGCTTCCGGCGGCCCGTTCAGGAATCTATCGTTAGATGAAATGCGGCAGGTCAGCCCTGAATCCGCCCTCGCCCACCCTACCTGGAACATGGGGCCGAAAATTACCATTGATTCAGCTTCAATGGCGAACAAGGGGCTTGAGGTAATAGAAGCCGCCTGCCTGTTCAATATGCCGCCTGAAAAAATAAAAGTGGTGATTCAGCCCCAGAGCATCATCCACTCAATGATACGGATGAAGGACGGCGCACTATACGCCCAGCTCTCCCGGCCTGATATGCGGCTCCCGATCTCAAGCGCCCTGTACTGGCCGGAAATTACACACTCCGCTGGTTTTGGGCGGCTTGATTTTGATTCACTTACCCTTGAATTTTCCCGGCCTGACATGGAAAAATTTCCCATGCTGGGCCTTGCGTATCAGGCGCTCAAAAACGGCGGCCTGTACCCCTGCGCGTACAATGCCGCGAATGAGGCCGCGGTCGCGGCCTTTCTCCGGGGACAGACCGGCTTTCTTGATATAGCTGCAATAACAGAGTATGTTTTAAGCAGGGACTGGAGTGCCGCATTATCAGACATCGCTTCGGTTCTGGAATCAGACGCACAGGCCAGAGCGCTGGCGGAAACATTTATAAGGCAGGAATAATGTTTATTATAAAAATAATTTTGGGGCTGCTTGGCCTGGGGATCGTTGTACTGGTGCATGAGCTGGGCCATTTTCTCATGGCGCGGCTTGTTGGCATTGATGTGGAGGCGTTTTCAATCGGCTGGGGCAGGCCCATTCTTAAAAAGAAAATCGGAGCAGTTGAATACCGGATCGGGATGTTCCCCCTGGGCGGCTATTGCAAGATGCGGGGGGACAGTGAATTCCAGGAAGCATGGGAAAACCGCCGGGACAAAATAGCCCCGGTTCCGGGAACATTTTTCGGGGCAAGCCCCTGGCGGCGGATTGTCGCCTGTATCGGAGGGCCGCTGTTCAATCTGATTTTCGCTGTTCTGGCAATGTCAGTTATCTGGGGCATCGGCTTTAATGTGCATACTCTGGGCAACAAAATAATACTGGCATCGGAAATGAACCCCGGTCAGAATTATCCTGCGGATGAGGCCGGACTTAAAACCGGAGATCGCATTGTCGAAATAAACGGGCGAAACGTTTCCTGGTATCACGAAATTCTGGAAAATATTGCTGTTAATCCGCAGAAGTTTCTTCCCATTACTGTTGAGCGTAATGGGGAACTCGTCAGGCTTGTGGTTCAGCCCGAACTTGACAAGAGTTCCGGCGCGGGGAAAATCGGCGTGTATTTCTGGGCTGATCCCGTAATCGACAAAGTAGAGGCTGCCAGTCCAGCCGCTATTGCCGGCCTCTTGCCCGGTGACATAATCATTGCCGCAAACGGAAATGAAATCCGCAACAGCATTGATTTTATGAAAGTCATGGAAGAAAAGCCGGCCCTGCTTTCGGTTGAGTATACGCGAAACGGCGCTGAAGGCCATGCCGGAATCATCCCCCTGTATTCTGAAAATGAAAATTCCGCAATAGGGATTCAATGGGCAAGCGTTCAATACCGTACGCCGGCTCTTTCCCCCCCGGCTGCTCTGGCAAAAGGCGCTCAGGAAGGCTGGAAAACCCTGACGATTTCCGTTCAGAGTCTCAAACTGCTTTTCAAGGGCATTGATCTTACCCGCGCCGTGTCAGGGCCGGTGCGTATTACCTACATGATGGGCGATGTGGCTGCCGAAGGTTTTGGGCAAAGTATCGGTACAGGCTTGCGTTCCCTGACGGAATTTATCGCGCTGATTTCCATTGCCCTGTGCGTGATGAATCTCCTGCCCCTGCCAATTCTTGACGGTGGACAAATAGTGATCTTCATCGTTGAAATTATACGCCGCAAGCCGCTCCACCCCCGCGCGCTTTCGGTTTTTCAAACAATCGGTGTGGCGATGATCGTCGGCCTGATGTTTTTTGCCATTTTTGGGGATATACTATATCTGACGCAGAGATAAGGAAATGTGATGCATCGAGCCGCCTTTCTGTTCATCGCGCTGATTGCCGCCTCCGCTGTCCATGCGCAAAACCGGCAAAACACACAGGGCGACTGGCTTGCCGGAACCATTAGTCCCGGCGGACATCGGGGGGCGGTTACCGCGCTGATCCACAGGGGAAACGAAATTCTCAGCGCAGGAGAAGACGGTTTTCTTGAAATCTGGAATGTGCAGAGCGGAGAAGCGGCCATACGATTTCAGCTAACACCATATTCCATTAAGGCAATGGCGGACAGACCCGAAAAAGACGAGATATGTCTGGTTGAAAGCGATGGCCTGGGCCTGTACCGGATTTCAGCATGGAATTACCGTGAACGGAAAAATATTTTTACCCTGCGATTCAGGGACCCTGTCAGCTTTATCACTTATTCAGCAGGGGGAAATTTTATCATCGCCGCCAGAAGCGGCAGAACCGGACTGGTTTTTATTGACGCGCAAAGCGGCAGCGTCATCCGTTCTCCTGAAACTCTCACCGGAAATATCGCTTATGCCGCTACCGGCAGATCAGAGAGGAATATGCTGGTTTATCTTTTATCGGGAGAGGTTTCCTATTGGGATTTGGAGTCAGGAGACGAGACCTATCATTTTGAGGTTCCGCCCAATCTTCATTCCCCCATTGTATTCGCCAACCACCGTTACCTTGCCGGCATTGATTCTCAGGGGCTGGTGATACTGGATGCCGCATCAGGAAATATACTTGACAGAAATAATACGCTTTCCCCTTTTTCAATGCTCTGCGCCTGGGGAAATGAATTTTTCTGTCTTTCTCCGGATGTCGGGCAGGGAAGATACGGAATATACCATTTTGGAATTAACCGTTCCGGCAAACTCGTGAATCAGGGACATTATTCCCTGACCGAAGACGAATATAATTCCATCAGCGTAATGGCAGCTAACGGCAGTGCTTCAACCGGGGCCATTGCCCTGGGAACCACGGACGGCGGCCTGTTATTGATCGGCCGGACCGGGCAAAACCTGAAAATGAAAACCGGCGATCAAATTCGTATTAGTGAAATCGCCGTTTCAGGCTCAACGATTGCTTTTCTTGCCGCGAACAATACAATGGGATTTCTTCCCCTGGACTATAGGCGACTCAACGCCGCGCAAGCATTGACCATTGAACAAAATGAACGGTACAGCAGACTCAGCCCCTTTGCGGATGGGAGCGGCAGCGCGGGACAGTTCATCTTCTGGCAGGATGATAACACCAGTGTTCTTCCTGAGATTAGATCGGCTAACGGCCCGCTTCATGCGCTGAATAATCTTTCTTTCCGCTTTCCGCTCCGTTCGGTGTCATCCGCGGGGGGAAACATTCTCTTTCTTGATTCAGCGGGGAATCTGTCGGTGGTTTCTCCTTTGGGCAGGACAAACAGCCGCCCCTTTACTTTTTCTACGGTTGGCTTGATGGCCGCCGCTTTGATTGACCGGAATAATGTAATTCTGGGACGCAGCGCGATATCAGGCAATTCCCCGTTTCTCCTGATCAATATCAATACCGGCGAAACCGTTCCCCTGTCCTACCCTTCCCACGCAGGCATAATGGTATACCCCGGCAGGTCAGGCAGTATTTACGCGGCGGCGGTTGAAGATGATAATGGTGAAATAAAAACATCAATTTTGCGGCTCAATACCACCAACCCCGCCCAATCACTGCGGCTGGTTGAACTGCACAGCGAGGACACCCAATTCTCGCTGGCCGAATCCTCAGGCCAGCTTGCCGCAACTATCGGCGGAGAAGGAGCGGCGATTTACTCCACAGGGGTTGTCCGTCAATTTGAACGAAGCCCCGGCCTTCCTTTGCTGCTCATGGATGGCGGGGATTTTTTTATCAGCCTTGACGCTGACGGCAATATCTGCTGGCACGAAAGCCGCGGCGGAACATTGCTGGCAATATTCAGGCTCTATCAACAGGAATGGATATTACAAACCGGCCGGGGATTAATTCTGACAAAAGGCAGTAACATTAATACCAACGAAAAGCACTTGTAACTTTCAATTAAAATTGATATTATTAGTCTAACCGAATTTCAAAATAACCCTTAGTTGACGCAAAGTGACACCATAAAAGGAGGAAAATATGGGTAGCAATTCAAGAGAAGCCAAAGGCGGCTTTCTTTACGATGAGGAAGGCGGTGGCGTTGTCATAGTCGGGTACAAGGGGAAGAGTAAAAAAATTGCTATTCCTGCCACTATTGACGGAAAGCCCGTTACAGGAATTGGCAATGACGCTTTTTACAAGCTCGACTTAACTGAGGTAACTATTCCCGACACTGTTACGAGTATAGGCATGAATGCTTTTTCAAACAATAAAATAGCAAGCCTCAGCCTGGGAAGCGGCCTTGTTACTATTCAAGACAAAGCGTTTCAGTTTAGCGGCATTACAGCAGTAACTATTCCCGACAGTGTTACGAGTATTGGCAAAGAAGCATTTGACAACAATAAAATAACGGACCTGAGCCTGGGAAGCGGCCTTGTTACTATACAAGACAGGGCGTTTCGGCATAATAAACTTGCGGGCATTTTGACTTTGCCGCCAAACGTTACAGCCGTTGGCGCTCATGCGTTTTATCAAAACGGGTATACCGAAGTTATTGCCCCCGGCAGCATTGCGATTGGGCCGCTTGCGTTCGACAAAACAACAAAGCTGACAACGGCATCCGGCGAAAAGCCCGCCACAAGCTCGTATAAAGCGCCTGTGGCCGAGGCAAAGGCCGCCGCCGTGGTACAGAAAGACGGTGTTTGGTTATTCACAACCAGCGGCAATACCGTTGTAATTACCGGCTATGAGGGAACGGCTCCCGTTGTTTCAATTCCTGCGCAAATTCAGGGTATGCC
>JAIRUN010000038.1 GCA_031254365.1 Treponema sp.
GATTTTTATCATTGCCGAACTGTCTGATATGTTTGACGGTATGGCTGCCCGCAAGCTCAATCAGGTCAGCGACTTTGGCAAGTTCTTTGATCCCTTTGCCGATACCCTGATGCAGCTCACCTGCTTTTTGTGTTTTGTGGCGGACGGTATTTTCCCGGCGATCCTGTTTTTGATAGTGATTTACCGGGAGTTCTCCATTCTGTTTATCCGCAATCTCATGCTGAAAAAAGGCGTTGCGCTGGGGGCCCGTATGGGCGGCAAGATTAAAACCGTTGCCTATATCACTGCCGGCGCTGCGGCCCTGATCTACGCAAGCCTTGTGCGGCTGTCTGTGGCCGAATCCCTGTGGTCTGTGTTCAAAATCGCCGCCATTGCCATTTTTGGCGTATCAGTGATCTTTTCGATAATCTCGTTTTTTGACTATCTCTCAGTGTACCGGAATTCCGGCAAGGTAAATTTGCAATAACAGCCTCTCTGTATTATAATGAAGATAATCCGAGGAGGATATGTGCAGAATCTCAAGGAAATACAGAAATCCCCCGGCAGATTATCAGGCATAGCGGTTGCGTCTTTTGCTCTTTCATTGTTTTTGTGTACTTTTTTGGTCAGCGCGACAATCAGAAGCAAGATTAATATCGAAAAATTGCAAATGGAGCAGCTTATTTTGGAAAAAAGCCTGCGAATAACCGAAATGATTTCCAAATATCTGTATAAAACCCAGGCACTTTCCGCCATAATAATTCAGGGAGATGGTAATCTGGATGATTTTGACAAAATAGCGCCGGTTATCGTTGATGATCCTGTTATACAGAATGTTTTTGCGGCCCCTGGCGGCATTATTTCAAAAGTTTACCCGCTGGAAGGCAATGAAATGGTTGTCGGAATGAATCTTTTCAGCCAGGGCGCGGGTAATAGCGAAGCCGCAGCCGCACGGGATTTGGGCAGGCTGGTATTGGGCGGCCCTTTCAGTACAGTCCAGGGTATGCAAGTCCTGACCGGCAGATTGCCCGTATATATTGATACCCCTTCCGAAAAGCAGCGTTTCTGGGGCCTTGTCTCCATAACGCTGAAATTTCCACAAGTCATTGATGAGGTGCTTGGAAATTTCAAGACTCAGGGTTTTGTGTATGAACTATGGAGGATAAGCCCGGAAACCAACGAAAAACAGGTGATTTCGGCCAATAACCAGGGGGCTCCCCCAAACGCCCATTTTATCGAGAGACCTGTGCCTATCGTTTATGCCGAATGGTATTTAAAGGTATCGGCTACCCGCACATGGACCAGCTATCCTGAAAATCTGGCTCTGATTGTCGCGGGGCTTTTTATCAGTTTTCTTGTCTTGTTTATTATGCAGAATAATTCCGAGCTGCGGCGGATGTGGTCTGCCCTTGAAGTGGTGGCAAAATCTGATCCGCTGACGGGCATTTTCAACAGGCGGTTTCTGGAAGAAAACCTGAAGCGCGTCATCAGGTCTCTGTCCCGTTCAGGAGGGGTACTTAGTGTATTGATGATCGATGTGGATTTTTTCAAGAAATATAACGATACATACGGTCACCATGCGGGCGATAATTGTCTTAAAATTATTGCAGGTATTCTTACCAAAAGCCTGTCAAGGGCCGATGATTTTGTCGCCCGGTATGGCGGCGAGGAATTTGTCGTTGTGCTTCCGAATACTGACGAGAACGGAGCGTGTCTGGTTGCAAATAACCTGCTGGAAAATATGCGGAAATACAATCTGCCGCATGAAACAAGCAGCGTTGCGGAGTACGTTACCATTTCCATCGGACTTACGACCGGAAAGGTAGAGCATACGCAAAGCGGAGATGATTATGTCGAACGGGCGGACAAGGCCCTGTATATGTCAAAACAGGGCGGACGCGACCGGTATACTTTTCAAAATTTTGATGAAGCCGGGGTCTGAGTATGGGAGTGCTGTCCCAGCAGCATTCCTCCGGCAAATACCGTAAGCGGGGCAACGAGCATCAAACCAAAACAACCGGTAAGGGTATGCACTATTTCGGATGAGACCCATACCATGTTGATCACATTCTCAAGGGGAACGCCCTGTGCTATAAAGGTCATGATCATGGCGGTATATTCGGCGGAATAGGCAAGCAGCAGGGTTGTGGACATGGTTCCGGCGGCCTGCCGCGCAACGGTAAAACCGGAACGCATAAGGCCCAGGCGGGTAATGGCGGGCTGCTGTTTTTTGATTTCGTCCATTGCAGCGGCAACGTCCATTGAAAGGTCTGTCATTGCGCCGGAAGCGGCGATAAAAATTCCCGCGATAAACAAATGGGCCAGGTTAAGGTGGCCATAGCCCGTAAAGAGCAGGGTTTCCATAAACGGCCGCACCGCCCCGTGAATTTTGAACCAGCCGGTAAAAACAAACGCCAGTATCGCGGTAAAAACAACGCCGCCTGCCGCCCCGCAGAACGCGACCAGCGCGCGCCGCGAAAGCCCGCCGACCAGAAATAATATCAGCGCGGTAATTAACAGTGTTATGCTTACTGCACCAAAGATGGGATCCCAGCCCCGGAGGATCATGGGGTACAGTATGCGGACAAGGGCGGCGGCGGAAAAAACAAAAGTAACCACAATTTTAATTCCCATCCACCCCATGATAAGGATCGTAACAATGATGAAAAGGGCGGCAAGGAAAATTGTTTTTCCGGTGCGGTAATGATCGAAAATCTGAACGCTGGCGATTTTTCCGTCTCCGGTTAAATTCAACACCGCCAGCGCAATGTCACCGGCAACAAAAGCCTTGTCCAGTTCCATTTTTCCTATCATGTGATTCGCTGTGGAATGAATCTGGCCCTTAAAACGCCCGGATAGTATTTGTACTTCAAGCTGCTGCTCACCCTGCCTGACAGGGCCAATTATTTTAAGCCGTTCATTGTTAACTTCAATAACGCGCGTTTTGGCCCGCACAGCGTTTGTCTGAACAGCGCTTCCCTCAAATCCTGTGGGAATTGCCAGTATGAAAAGCGTAAACAAGCCCGCAATGGCAATGAAAATGGTATCCCTCCTGGATTCTTTATAATTGCCCAGGAAGGATACTAAACCACTTCCTTTTTTAAATAAATTCATTTCCAATTAACGTACTTTCAGATTCATCGTGCTGGCAAGCTTGAAAAACAAATCAGTATTGTCATAGTAGCCGCCAAAAATTTCCTGATGTACGCCACTGGCGAAAGTGGGAACCGGAACGCCGGTATGGGCATAGCTTGTCCAGCCGATACCCGCGGTCTGATTCATCACCTGTGTCAACTTTACCGTGAGTGGCTCATAGCCGCCGTACAGAAGGTACTGATCCTCGGCAAAAGAGCGTTCAATCTCATTCCCCATTGAACGCTGAAACGCGAATTCAACCTGCTGCCTTTGAAAATCGGTCAGGGAATTCATATCAATGCCGAAAGATTCTTTTATTGCCGGAATAAGGTCGGCAAGTCTTGCGTTGTTTACGGAAGTCCGTGCCTTGTAGGGTTTCAGCACTTCATCGTCAAAGGCAACGTACGACCTGGTTTGCAGGGCTACTTTGTCAAAGAAAGTGTCATATTGGGTTCCTGCAAAACCGAGGGTCATGCCGCCGGTTTCATGATCGCCTGTTACCACAATGAGAGTATCTTTGGGATGCTTTTGGGCAAAATCAAGCGCGACGCGAATAGCCGCGTCCAGGGCAAGTACATCATGAATGGTAGCCCCCGCATCATTGGCATGGCTGGCCCAGTCGATCTTTCCCCCTTCGATCATCATAAAAAATCCTTTGGGGTTGTCCAGTAATTCAATTCCCTTTCTGGTAAAATCGGCAAGTGAAAGATCACCCGGCTTGCGGTCAAGCTCATAGTGCATCGCGCCGTCATCCTGCAATCGCGGACTGATGGCAATGACCTTGCCCGCGCCGGGTTTGAGCGCGTTAAATCCTTCTGTGGTATCAACATAGGTAAAGCCGTTGGCTTTGGCGATTTCAATAGCGCTCTGCTGATCACCATTTCTGCCGGAATGCTGCAGAATGGAACCGCCGCCAAAATAATCAAAATTACTTTTGGCAAGCTGGACGCCAATATCGTAATAATTGCTCCGTGAGGGGGCCTTGGCGTAGAACGATGCGGGTGTCGCGTGGTTAAGCGTAACTGTGGACACAATGCCGACCTTCATCCCCGCTTCATGGATGTATTCGCTAATAGGCTTGAACTGCTGCGTTTTTCCAACATCCATGTTAATGACACCGCTCAATGTCTTGTTGCCGGTTGCGACCGCCGTTCCCGCCGAGGCCGAATCGGTGATGAAGGTTCCCGCGTCATACGTGGTGGTCAGCCCCGTTACCGGAAACTTGCTGAAACCCAGGCGGGTAATGCTGATGTCCTTTGAAGAACGGGCTGTGGCAAATATTTCGGCTGAAGTGATCTGCGACATTGCCATGCCGTCACCGATAAACAGGAACACATATTTTGCCTGCCCCTTTCCGGCAACCAGTGAATTTTGCGCGTTACTTCCGCTCTTTGACGAACACGACAGGGGCAGGATGACAAGCGCTGCCACACACAGACATAATACAATCCGGTTTTTCATTTTGATACTCCTTCGAGCCTGTTCCGAAATTGATTCTTTTTTGTCACAGGCTCTTGCAGTTTTACTGCGGTTTTAATTGGTAGCTATTTCAAAATCTGACACTTTGGAATAGCTTTAGATAAAACATAAAGGGAAAATGTTAAGATTCCGTTTGATGATCATGAAAAATCGGTAAAATGGCTCCATTCGATAATTTTGCCGGGGGTGCTTGACAAAGCCCACATAACCCTGTATTCTATATTCTTACTATAGCCGCTGTCTGACGGAAAAGCGGTTGCTTGTATGGGGAGAGGTCTCAATGGCAAGTATAGACAGGGCTAAAAGTTCCGGCTATTTCAGCCGCTCCTGGATGCTGTATGTAATGCTGGCACTTCCAGTAGCCTTTTTTGGACTCTTCCGGTATGTTCCTATGACTAATATTGTAGTTGCTTTTAAGGATTACAATATTTTTCAGGGGGTTTGGTCAAGCGGTTCGCCCTGGGTTGGATTCAAGTGGTTTGAGCGGGCTTTTGCCTCGCGGGATTTCTGGAATGCCCTGCGAAATACCCTGTGGCTTAATTTTCTTGACCTGATAGTAGGATTTCCCGCGCCCATCATTCTGGCCCTGTTATTGAACGAGCTTGTATTCAAACGGTTTAAAAAACTGACGCAAACCATTATTTATCTTCCCCACTTTCTGTCATGGATTATTGTCTCAAGTATCGCCACAAGGCTTCTGGCTCCCTCAACCGGCGTGGTGAATATTTTCCTCGTTAATAATCTGGGAATTGGCCCTATTGATTTTCTTATGGAAAAGGCGAAATGGGTAATGACCTACATAGTTTTTGGCGTCTGGAAGGAAATGGGCTGGGGAACCATTATCTACCTTGCGGCAATAACAGGGATAAATCCCGAACTATATGAAGCCGCGGAAGTTGATGGAGCCGGGCGCTGGCGGAAGCTCTGGAATGTTACCCTGCCGGGGATCAGGCCGACTATAGTGGTATTACTCATAATGAACATAGGCCGGATTTTGGGTATTGAACTGGATCGTCCCTATACCATGATGAACAATATCGTTATTGAAGTGGCCGATGTTATTTCAACTCTTGTTTACCGTGTTGGTATCAGATCCTTCCAGTATTCCTTAACGGCGGCTATTGGGCTTTTCCAGTCGCTGGTATGCGTGGTCTTTCTTGTTGCCGCCAATTCACTGGCAAAGAAATTCGGCGAGCGGGGTATTTGGTAAGGAGTTTGTATGAATCTAAGGGGTTGCCATGGTTAAATCAAGATCGTCAAAAATAGGTGACTGGGTAGTTGTACTTATCTGCGTTTTTGTAATAATGCTGTGTGTTCTGCCTATGCTTAATCTTCTTGCCCAATCCCTCAGCAGCGCACAGTCCGTAATCAACCGCAAAGTAATGTTCTTGCCTATGCTCCACAATACCGGCGATAACAGCCACAACTTCGGGATAACCATGGAGTCCTACCGGTATGTATTTTTGGATCCTGCCTTTGCCCGTTCCATGTGGTGGACCGCAATCCTTACGGTCATTTGCACACTGGTGTCTCTGTCCATGACTATATTATGCGCGTATCCCCTTACCTACGGCTGGCTCAGGGGAAAAAGCGTTATTAATATATTGATTATTTTTACCATGTATTTCAGCGCCGGAACCATACCAAACTATGTGTTGATGAAGTCTCTGGGGCTGCTCAACAATCCGCTGGTACTTATTATCCCGAATTGTCTGTCGGTTTTTAATATGATCATTCTGCGGAGTTTCTTTTTTGGGGTTCCGGACAGTCTGCGGGAATCCGCGGAAATTGACGGGGCAAATCCCTTTACCGTGCTGGTACGAATTTACCTTCCCCTGTCTACGCCGGTTCTGGCAACCCTGGCGCTGTTTTATGCGGTAGGCCGCTGGAACGGATTCAGCGATGCCCTGATGTATATTAACGCCGCTCCCCAGTGGGTTCCCATCCAGCTTAAACTCTGGCAGCTTATCAATAATCAGACATCTATCGAAGTAACCGAAATGGTTGCCAACACTGTACCCCGCGCGTCAGACGCGATAAAGGCCGCGGCGATAATGTTTGCTACAGTGCCCATTCTGATAGTATATCCCTGGCTTCAGCGCTATTTTATCGCCGGCGTTACTATTGGCGCTGTAAAGGGATAGCGGATTTATTTAGGAATTAGTCTATACGTTGGTATAGATATAAATTTTATTTTATGTTTTGGAGGAAAACATGAGAAAATTTTTGTTAGTGTTGGTCACTTTATCAGTGACCGCAGCGATGGTGTTCGCTGGCGGCGGCAGAGCGGCAGACTCAGGGGCTCCAGCGGCAATTACCGTGGAAATTTTTGACCGCGGTACAGATGGCGGCAGGTCCCTTGCAAACAACAATGCCTGGACCAAATGGATACATGACAAGGCCCTCAAGGACATCAATGTTGATGTAACATTTGTACCGGTAGGCCGTTGGTCAGAAAACACCGACATCGTCAACCTGATGGCATCATCAAGCGCTCCGGATCTGTGCTATACTTACGCAGGCGACATGGTTGCGAGTTTCCGGGATCAGGGCGGTATTCTGGATTTGGCTCCGTATATTGACAGCCACCTCCCCGATCTCAAGAAACTGCTCGGTGACGATCCTGCGTTCCCCGGCAAGGCCTTTATCTATCGCAATGCCGATCCGCAGACAGGACGGATTTATTCCATTCCCAGTTTCCGCGTTGCCCTGGCCCAGCGGAATATCTTTATCCGCAAAGACTGGCTGGATAAACTTGGGCTTTCCGTTCCGACAAACGTTCAGCAATTCTATCAAGCGCTGGTGGCATTCCGCGACAGGGACCCCGGCAATGTGGGTAGAAACAATGTGGTTCCCTTTGGACAGAACTCTGATGCCCGCTGGGGTCTGGCAAACCTTATACACAACTCCATTGAAAGAATGAGCGACAGGGATCGCTGGATATACAGCGTTCATGAACGCTATATCATGATGCCTGGATACAAAGAAGGCGTACGCCTGATGAACCAGTGGTACAATGAACGCCTTATTTATCAGGATTTCCCGCTCATGACGACTGCCGATGATTTCTACAATCAGATAAAGAGCGGCGTTGTCGGCGCTTTCTGCCAGAACTGGGATTTACCCTACAGGCAGGACTACAAGATCAATGAAGAACTCGCCAGGAATGTACCAGGCGCGGAATTTATCGCCATAGATATTGTTGGCAACAAAGACATGATGGACAAAGTCGGTCTGCAGATGTTCATTCCTTCTTTCTCAAAGAACCAAACCGCGGCTCTTAAATATCTTAACTGGCTTGCCAAACCCGAAAATTATCATTTCCTGCAAGTCGGTCAGGAAGGAGTCAACCACAATATCGTTAACGGCGTTCCCAATAC
>JAIRUN010000064.1 GCA_031254365.1 Treponema sp.
CCCTCAAGCAGAGGCAGGCTGAACAGCAGTCCGCTGATAAATTGAGAAGAAATATTTCCGGGCAGGGTATATTCCCCGCTTTTCAATTTGCCTTCGCAGTTCAGGGGCGATGATCCTGGCGCGGAAAGGGCGCAGCCGTGGGCCTGCATTTCCTCATATAAACCGGACAGCGGACGATCAGGCAAACGTCCCTTCATGTTAAACGATGTGCGCAAGCCCAGAGCGCCGCAGACCGGAAGCAGGAAACGGAGGGTAGAACCACTTTCGCCGCAGTCCAGTATGTGTTCCGTAGCCTGCATTCCTTTTTTGACAGGCGTGATTATGAAACCGTCTTTTTTATAGCGTATATCAGCACCCATTGCGTGCAGGCAACGGGTTGTCGCGTCAATATCTTCTGACCGTACCGGGCAGCGGACAAAAGTTTCTTCCTCTGCAAGGGCCGCGCAGATCAATAAGCGGTGGGCCGCGGATTTAGAGGTAACGGCCTGAACCATACCGCCCTGTATTGGTTTAACAATCTTAATGTTCATCTTAATCCGCCTCTGCTTCCAAACCCAAACGCAGCACATTCTCCAGTTCATCCACCCGGACTTCCTGTAAAACGCATTTTCCGGTTTTCGCGGGGAAAACCATTGTCAGTCGATCACCGTCCCGTTTTTTGTCAGACAGACAGGCCCGCGCCAAATCAGCCGCTTCATACCTTGTATTGACAGGCAAATTATAAGACTTGAGCATACTCAGTATATCCCGCGCGCATTGCGCATCACAAATACCCATGCGGCTGGCTGCGCGTGTAATAATCGCCATTCCGGCACTCACAGCGCTGCCGTGGGTGATTTCGTAGTTACTAAGCAATTCAATCGCGTGTCCGGCAGTATGGCCGAAGTTGAGCAACTTCCGCGCTCCGGTCTCAAACTCATCTTCCACGACTATATCGCGTTTGATCTCAACACATCTGGCGATTACCTTTTCCAGTTGCGTATTGATGGGTGTTTCAAAAGATTCAAATAAAACCTTGTCGGCAATGGCTCCGGTTTTTATTACTTCGGCGCAGCCATCCTGATAAACCTGTGGCGTAAGTGTGGAAAGCAGGGAAATGTCGCAGATCACCGCGTCCGGCTGATAAAACGCCCCGGCAAGATTTTTCCCGGCAGCGAGGTCAATGGCGGTCTTGCCGCCAACTGAGGAATCCACCGCAGCCAGCAGGGTGGTTGGCAGTTGGGCAAAGTGTATCCCCCGCATATAACACGCCGCCGCGAATCCTGCCAAATCCCCCACAACGCCGCCCCCAAGGGCAAGCACCAAATCCTTTCGGGTGATTTTTTTTTCCGCCAGGAAGTTAAGGATTGATAAAAAATTATTTCCGTTTTTGGAGGCTTCTCCGTGGGGAATCACATACTGCGTGACTCTGTATCCGCTTCCCGCAAGGGAATTAGCCAGCCGTCCGGCGTATAATTCCGCTACAATATCATCCGTGATGATGACGGCTGCCTGTCCGCCTGATGTTTTTTTCAGAATAGCTCCGGCCTGATCCAAAAGACCCTCGCCGATAGTTATTTCATACGCTTTGGATGTGTTAACTGTAATCGTTCTCATTCGTTGTCCACTTCTTTTTTTATCCGGCTGCCTTCTTCCAGCAATTCTATTAGTCCGGCGGCGTTTTGCGCATTAAGCGCATTACGGTAAAGGGAGACCGCTTCTATAAAACCGTCCAGTTCGTGAATCAAAAAGTCCCTGTTCCCCATGAAAAGCTCTGTCCACATACGTGCGTCAAGCCGCGCAACGCGGGTCAGGTCTTTATAGCTCCCTGCGGAAAACCCTTTATGTTCCCGCGCAGTTGGGCTTTTAATAAAAGCGTTTGAAACCACATGGGCCATTTGGGAACTAAAGGCAATCATTTCATCATGCTTTTCTGCGGTGGTAACTGTCAAACGGCCAAAACCGGCTGGTTTTAACAATTCCTCTATACGGCCAAACAAAGCCGCGTCATCATACACCGGCGGCACGAGTATCATTGACGCGCCGTGAAAAAGGTTTGCGCGGCTGTTTTTAAACCCCGCTTTGTGGCTGCCCGCCATTGGATGTCCGCCGATGAACGTAAAGCCGTATTGCTTCGCCAAAGGGAAGCATCTGTCGCAGACAAAACGCTTAATGCCACAGCAATCAAATACCACCGTATCGCGGGCAATGTCCGGCGCAGCTTTTTCAAGATAGGCCACCGCGTCACCGGGAAAAACAGCGATAAACAGCGCATCGCACAAACCGATGGCGCTTTCATCTAACACGCCGTCTATCGCGCCGGAAAGCCGCGCGAAATCCAGTATGGCATTGTTAATATCGAAACCATAAACCTTGTGCCCCCCGTTGCGGTAAGCCTTGGCTAAAGAGCCGCCGATCAGTCCCAGGCCAATAATCCCGGCATTCATTCCGCAAGCGCCTCTCTTATCCGGCGTACCTTTTTTGCCACTTCGCGGAATTGTTCCGGCGTAAGGGACTGGGCTCCGTCACAAAGCGCGTTAACAGGATCATTATGCACTTCGATCATAATGCCGTTAGCGCCCGCGGCGGCGGCGGCCAGGGACATTGGCTTTACCAGCCGGGCGTGCCCGGAAGCGTGGCTTGGGTCAACGATAACAGGCAGATGGGACAACTCCCGCAGCATGGGAACCGCAGAGAGATCAAGCGTATTGCGCGTGTAGGTTTCAAAAGTGCGGATCCCGCGCTCGCAAAGAATAACATTATGGTTTCCGCCGGACATAATATATTCCGCGCTCATAAGAAGTTCCTGCATTGTATTGGCCAGCCCGCGCTTAAGCATCACCGGTTTGCGGATCATTCCCAGTTCCTTGAGCAATTCGAAATTCTGCATATTGCGCGCGCCCACCTGGATAATATCGACATTCTCAAACATGGGCAGATGATTCGCGTTCATAATCTCCGTGATAATGGGCATACCTGTTTTCTTTTTTGCTTCTAAAAGCATTTCAATACCATCCATGCGCAGTCCCTGAAAATCATAGGGGGAAGTACGCGGCTTAAACGCGCCGCCCCTTAAAATAGACGCGCCGCTTTCATGTACGCTTTGCGCGATAGCCAGTATCTGCTCAGGCGACTCCACCGAACAGGGCCCGGCAATCAACTGGAAATGCGGCCCCCCGATTTTCAATCCTCCAAGGTCTATAATGCTGTCGTCCGGGTGGAATTTACGGTTCGCGCTCTTAAACGGCTCGGTAACGCGCTTAACCGACTCTATCATTTCCAGGCCTTCCAGCAGTTCAGTGTCAATCTGACTTGTATCCCCAATCAGGCCCAGGATTGTTTGAAACTCGCCTTTGGAGATATGGACTTTAAGCCCTCTGCCTTCCAGCCACACTGTAAGGTTTTCAACTTGTTCATTCGTTGTGCCGGGTTTTAAGACCGCTACCATATATACCACCTCTAAAAAATATAACGAATTGTGTTTGCCAGAAAAATATATATTAAGGAAAGATGTTTTGTCAATAAAGAACAGGGATAATATACGATATTGTTTTTCGAAATTTTATTAAAAAAATGCTTGACAAAACCGCGTTTTTTGCCGTATAATACCCCTAAACCGTTGAGACGGAAAAATGGCAGTTGCGCACCATACAGAGAGTCCGGGAAGCTGAGAGCCGGGCAGGAAATGCGGATTGTCAGATGGGGCCGTTGAGGGTATGGTCAAATAAGCGCACGAGCAATCGTGAATCAGGGTGGCACCGCGGATATTTGTTATATTCGTCCCTGACAAGGCTATAGCTTTGTCAGGGATTTTTTTTGTCCCGCAAAGCAATCTTTTAGGAGATGATGGTATGTCAGAGGGAAGATTCGGGATTTACGGAGGACAGTATATCCCGGAAACATTGATGAGCGCGGTTCAGGAACTGGCACAGGACTATGAGCGGTGGAAATCTGATCCTGATTTTGTGAATGAGCTTAACGCCTTGCTCGTTCAATATGCCGGAAGGCCGTCTCTTTTGTATTACGCAAAAAAAATGACAGAAGATTTGGGCGGGGCAAAAATATATTTAAAGCGTGAGGATTTGAATCACACGGGTTCTCACAAAATAAACAATGTTCTGGGTCAGGCGCTCCTGGCGAAAAAAACAGGCAAGACCCGCCTTATCGCAGAAACCGGCGCGGGACAGCACGGCGTGGCAACGGCGACAGCCGCGGCGCTGCTCGGCATGGAATGTGAGATTTTTATGGGGAAAGAGGATATGGAGCGTCAGGTACTCAATGTCTACCGTATGGAACTTTTGGGCGCTAAAGTCAACTGCGTTACTTCCGGTACGGCAACGCTCAAAGATGCGGTAAACGCGACAATGCGTGAATGGGCTGGGCGTATGAATGATACCCATTACTGCCTTGGCTCTGTCATGGGGCCGCATCCTTTTCCTGTGATGGTACGCGATTTTCAGGCGGTAATCAGCCGCGAAATAAAAGAACAGATGATGCGCCTTGAAAACAGGCTGCCAGACGCGGTGATCGCCTGTGTGGGCGGCGGTAGTAACGCAATCGGCTCATTTTATGAATTTATTGGCGATGAAGGTGTGGAACTCGTCGGCTGCGAGGCAGCGGGAAAGGGCGTTGATACTCAGGATAACGCCGCTACAATCGCCAATGGTTCAGTCGGGGTCTTTCACGGAATGAAGTCCTATTTTTGTCAGGATGAGTTTGGGCAGATCGCGCCTGTGTACTCAATTTCCGCTGGCCTTGATTATCCTGGCATAGGCCCTGAACACGCAGAACTTTTTGACAGGGGCCGGGCGCGGTATGTCCCTATTACCGACACCGAAGCCGTGGAAGCGTTTGAATATTTGACCCGGACCGAAGGGATCATCCCGGCGATTGAATGCGCCCATGCCGTGGCCTATACAATGAAATACGCGCCGTCACTCGAAAAAAATAAAATCATCGTTATAACATTATCAGGGCGCGGCGACAAAGACGTGGCGGCAATTGCCAGATATAAGGGGAAACACATCAATGAATAAAATCAGTAATGCGTTTTCATCGGGAAAGGCGTTTATCCCGTTTATTACAGGCGGCGACCCGGATTTAGAAACAACGGAAAAGCTGTTATACGCACTCTATGAATCGGGAGCTAGCTTGATTGAGATAGGCATCCCGTTTTCAGACCCGATTGCCGAAGGTCCGGTTATTCAGGCGGCTGATGAACGCGCTCTTAAAGCCGGGTGTACGATTGAAAAACTGTTCGATCTTGTGGCGCGTGTCAGGCCAAACATCAAAGTGCCGTTGTTGTTTATGACCTACTATAACCCCATATTCGCCTATGGCGTTTCAAAATTCACCGAAAAATGTAGTGCCTGCGGACTGGACGGGCTCATCGTGCCTGATCTGCCGTTTGAGGAACGGGAAGAGCTGCTTGAACCCTGCGTATCGCGCGGGCTTGAACTTATTTCGCTTATAGCGCCGACTTCCGAGACAAGGATAGCGAACATCGCAAAAAACTCAGGCGGTTTTCTCTACTGCGTTTCATCGTTAGGCGTTACAGGCGTTCGGCGTGAACTTGGCGACAGCGCCCGCCGCATGGTGGAACAAGTCAAACGTATAACAACCATTCCCTGCGCTGTCGGGTTTGGCGTTTCCACGCCGGAGCAGGCGCGTGAAATAGCGGGATTTGCGGATGGAGTTATTATCGGAAGCGCCATTGTTCGAATAGTCGCGGAACATGGACGCGACAGCGTTGAACCGGTAAGAGAGTTCGCAAAAAAAATTAAACAGGCCATAAGCTGAGGAGGCAACGATGATTAAAGAAGCAATTTTGACGCTTGCGAAAAAAGAAAATTTGCCATACGAAACGGCAGAGACAGTAATGAATGAAATCATGTCCGGTGAAGCATCCCCTGTTCAGATGAGCGCGTACCTTACGGCGTTGAGCTTGAAAGGCGAAACCATTGACGAGATAACGGCATCGGCATCAGGTATGCGCAGACACTGTATACGGCTGCTGCACGATGTTGACGCTTTGGAGATTGTCGGCACAGGCGGAGACGGATCACATTCGTTTAACATTTCCACCACGGCGGCGATTATCATAGCGGCGGCTGGCGTTCCCGTGGCAAAACACGGAAACCGGGGCGCTTCAAGCAAATGCGGTTCGGCTGACGTATTGGAAGCGTTAGGCGTAAACATCAACATCCCCCCTGAAAAAAGCACGGAACTCTTAAAAAATATTGGTATTTGTTTTTTATTCGCGCAAAATTACCATATCGCCATGAAATATGTCGCGCCTGTCAGAAAAGAACTCGGTATACGGACTGTTTTTAATATTCTCGGCCCTCTCACCAATCCGGCTGGCGCGAACATGGAGTTGATGGGGGTTTATGACAGGGAACTGGTTGAACCCCTGGCGAAAGTATTGATGAACCTCGGCGTAAAAAACGCGATGGTTGTATTTGGCAATGACGGACTGGATGAAATATCCATGAGTTCGCCCACAACGCTTTGTGAGGTAAAAAACGGCTGGCTGCGCACTTATGAGATCACGCCGGAGCAGTTTGGATTCAAACGGTGTAGTAAAGAGGAACTTGTCGGCGGTACGCCAGCCGAAAACGCCGTTTTTCTCCGTTCGGTCTTGAATGGTGAGAAGGGTGCAAAGCGGGATGCCGCTGTTTTGAACGCCGCGGCCGCTTTGTATATATCGGGTAAATATGAGTCCATTAACGACACCATTAAAATTGCCGGGGACATCATAGACAGCGGAAAGGCAATGCACAAACTGGAAGAGTTTATACGTCATTCAAATGAGAATTGAAAATAAATTGAACATTCTGGATGAAATTGCCATACGCACAAAAGAGCGGATAAACGAAAAAAAGAAAACGCTGCCTCTGGAAAAAATAAAAGACATGGCTGAGCAGGCTGGCGGCAAGTCTACAGGCAATATGCCTGACTTTTCCTTTGAAAACGCGCTGCGAAAGCAAGGCATCAACTTTATCTGTGAAATAAAAAAAGCCTCGCCTTCTAAAGGGATCATAGCGGAGGATTTTCCGTATGTGCAGATTGCGCGGGACTACGAAGCGGCGGGTGCGGCTGCGATTTCCGTCCTCACCGAGCCGTTCTGGTTTATGGGCGGCGATAATATCTTAAGCGAGGTAGCTCAGGTTGTTTCCGTTCCGCTGCTCAGAAAAGATTTTACCGTTGACGCTTATATGATTTATGAGGCGAAGATTCTGAGGGCGAGCGCAATTCTTCTGATCTGCGCGATCCTGTCACCGGCTCAACTTTCAGAATACATCAAGGAGGCTGACAGGCTGGGCCTGTCCTGCCTGATCGAAGCGCATGATGAGGACGAAGTGAAAATGGCGATTAACGCTGGCGCGCGGGTAATCGGTGTCAACAACCGGGATTTGAAAACATTTTCAGTTGATACGGGAAACAGTGTGCGGCTGGCCGCCCTTGTGCCTGATGATGTTATTTTTGTTTCCGAGAGCGGCATCCGCAGTTTTGAGGATGTGGAACTGCTGCGCCGGAACGGAGTAAACGCCGTCCTAATCGGCGAGACGCTCATGTGCGCTCCTGATAAAAAAGCAGCGCTGGCAAAGCTGCGCGGGCAAGCATGAGCAATATCAAAATCTGCGGACTGAGCCGTATGGAGGACATAAGCGCCGTCAACCGCGCCTTGCCTGACTATATTGGTTTTGTGTTCGCTCCAAGCCGCCGCCAGATTGACGAAAAAACGGCAGCCATGCTGAAAGAACGGCTTGATCTCAGGATCAAGGCTGTGGGTGTTTTTGTCAATCAGGAAATCGGGACTGTGGCGGGTCTGTACCAAAGCGGTGTGATCGATCTGGTTCAGCTTCACGGCGATGAAGACGCTGACTATATTGCACGGCTAAAGGGGTACTGCGGCTGTGCTGTGATAAAGGCAACCGGTATTGGGGACACGCTGCCGCCCCTGCCGAAAAATGCCGACTATTACCTGTTCGATACATTGTCAGGCAGTCGCGGGGGTACCGGGAAAGTTTTTGACTGGAATGTGCTGCGGAATTACAGCGGGCCGCCGTATTTTCTGGCAGGGGGGCTTGCTATCGCAAATATACCCGAAGCGATACATTCGCTTGCCCCGTTTTGTATAGACGTAAGCAGCGGAGCGGAAACGGACGGTAAGAAGGACGCAGATAAAATTTACCAAATCGTCCGTCTTGTGAGAGCCTATGTAGACTAGTATGTAATAATATTGGATAATTATTTCAGAGGAAAGACTATGAGCGGAATGACCATGACTCAAAAAATCCTTGCGTATAAATCGGGCAAGGATAATCTGTGCGCCGGGGAACTGGTGGAATGTAAACTTGATCTGGTTTTTGGCAACGACATTACGGCCCCTGTTGCCATAGACGAGTTTTACAAAATGGGCGTGAACAAAGTTTTTGATACGGGAAAGGTCGCCCTCATCCCTTATCATTTTACGCCTAACAAAGACATCGCGGCGTCCGGCCTTGCGAAAAAGACTAAGGGCTTTGCCCGTGCGATGGGCGTTAAGCATTATTTTGAGATAGGCCAGGTGGGAATCGAACACGCCTTGCTGCCGGAAAAGGGCTTGATTGCCCCCGGTGACGCGGTTATCGGGGCGGACAGCCACACCTGCACCCACGGCGCGTTAGGCGCATTTGCCACCGGCGTTGGTTCTACCGATATGGCTGCCGGAATGGCAACGGGTACGGCGTGGTTCAAAGTCCCCGAAGCGATCAAAGTAACAATTCGCGGCAAACTGCGGCCCTATGTTTGTGGCAAAGATGTAATTCTGCATTTGATCGGCATATTGGG
>JAIRUN010000086.1 GCA_031254365.1 Treponema sp.
ACAAATTCAACGGCAATAGCGCCGCGAATATCCTTGTCCAGTTCGTTCCACTCGTCGCGGTTGTCTGTGGGCAGGAGCGCCGTTTCCATGCCGTTGCGGATGGCGGCTAACAGTTTTTCTTTGAGGCCGCCAATGGGCAGTATCCGTCCGGTGAGGGTAAGTTCGCCGGTCATGGCAAAGCCGGGGCGGGGCGGCGTCTGACAAAAAGTTGAAAGCAAAGAAGCGGCAAGGGTGATGCCCGCTGATGGGCCGTCTTTGGGGATGGCCCCTTCCGGGACGTGAATGTGAAAATTGGTTTTGCCCATGTCGCTTATCTTAAAACAATAGCGGCTGCGCGCGGCGCGCAGATACGACAGGGCAATACGGGCGCTTTCCTTCATTACATCGCCGAGATTGCCGGTGATGATAAGCTCTCCGCTTCCCTCGTAACAAATCGTTTCTACAGGCAGCATCGCGCCGCCGGTTTCGGTCCATGCAAGACCGCAGCTCACGCCTATACGGGCTTCCCTGAACACCACATCGTTTTTGTACTTCCGCCGCCCCAGCAGTTTTTCAAGGTCAACGGGCCTCATGGTTTTTTTGAAAGAACTGACCGGCTTGTCATGATCTTTGCCGTATCCTTTGTTAACAGCGGAACGGGCAATGCGCCTGATACAGCGGGCGATTTCCCGCTCAAGATTGCGCACTCCGGACTCCATGGTCCAATAGCGTATAATATCCCGCAGAGTCTCATCTTTAAAAAACACCCCTGCTGTTCCCAAACCGTTTTCATTCAGCTCTTTTGGAACCAGAAACTGTTTGGCGATACTGAGTTTTTCGTTTTCTCCGTAACCGGGAACTTCGATAATTTCCATACGATCAAGCAGGGGGTACGGAATGGTATGCAGCGAGTTTGCTGTGGTGATAAACAGCACTTTGGAAAGATCGTAAGGGACTTCCAGATAATGATCGGTAAAGGTGGAGTTCTGCTCAGGATCAAGCACTTCAAGCAGAGCCGAGGCAGGGTCTCCGCGGAAATCGCTGGAGAGTTTGTCTATTTCGTCTAACAGCAACACGGGGTTGACTGTTCCGGCCTTGCGCATGGACTGAATGATCTTGCCGGGTAACGCGCCGACATAAGTTTTACGGTGGCCGCGAATTTCCGCTTCATCGCGCAGGCCGCCCAGGGAGATACGGGTAAAGTGCCGCCCCAGCGCGCGGGCAACTGATTTTCCCAGACTGGTCTTGCCTGTTCCTGGCGGCCCCACAAAGCAGAGTATGGGGCCTTTTATCGCGGCGGGCGCGGCAACGGCCGGCGCTTCGGTGGCTGGCATATCCACAGACGGCGGCGTAACCGTGGCGGTTGCGACTGCGGCAACTGAGGAAGAATCAGCCAGTAACTGCCGCACGGCGATAAATTCTATTATGCGATCTTTTGCCTTGCGCATATCAAAGTGATCCTCATCGAGGATTTTCTCCGCTTCCGCAAGATCGCCTGAATCCGTTGAATAATCACTCCAGGGAAGATCGGTGATCCATTCCACATAACCCCGCAGCACACCCGCTTCCGGCGAAAGGGGCTGGAGTTTGCGCAGACGGGCAATTTCCTTGCGAGCCTTTGCCAGCACTTCGGTCGGCGGATTTTTTTCGGCAACGGCTTTTTCAAGATCGGCGAATTCGTCCGCCGCCTCTTTATCTTTGCCCAGTTCTTTGTTGATTTCCCTGAGCTGCTCATTGAGAATATATTCCCGCTGGGTTTTATCCATGCGGCTTTTAACCTTGCCGGAAATATTTTTCTGTATGCCAAAAATTTCGTTCTCCCGTTCCAGTGTTTCAAGGAGCAGGAGCAGCCGTTCCCGTGCGCCGGCAACAGCCAGCAGTTCGACTTTTTTTTCAGCCTTGATCGCGATGGCGTTGCTGATCAAATTTGCCATCCGCTCAGGGCTTTCGATCCGGTCAACTGCGGAAAGCGTCTCGGTGCTGATTTTTTTTGAAAACTCCGCGTATTGGATAAATGATTTTTGAATGGCCCTGATAAGCGCGGAGTCCTCAGCCGCGGGGGGCTCCTCAAAATTTCCGGTCTGCACCGGTTCAACCCGCACAATGGAACAATCACTGTGAGGTTCGATTGTTTGAATCGCCGCGCGGTACTCGCCCTGCAAAACCACGCGATATGTCCCATCAGGGAGTTTCAGATGCTGGATGATGCGCATTACCGTGCCAACAGGCCACACTTCGTCATCGCTGGAAACGCCTGAGTCCTTTTTTCTCAGACACGCAGCAAACAGGCGATAGTCCCGGTGCAGGGCTTCTTCAAGCGCGGCAATACCCGGCCCATAGGTGATAAAAATCGGAACAACAGTATGGGGAAAAAGCACCAGTTCCCGCAGAGGAAGCAGGGCAAATTCCTCGGCAGTGAGTTTTCCGCCGCCGGAATCGTCAATGTCCCCCGGCAGAGTCTTTTCCTTGAGTCCTGATATGAAATTGGAGAGGCCGAATTTTTTTGAACCGCTATCGCGTTTCAAGAGACATTACCTTTACCAGTGCATTAGGCGCTCTTTTGGAGAACCTGAACCACCGGCGGCTCTGATTTTTCTACGACTTCTTTGGTGATGATCACCTGCTTGCCGCCCTCCATTGAGGGTATGTCAAACATAATATCGGTCATCATCCGCTCGACAATGGCCCGCAAGCCCCGCGCTCCGGTTTTCTGTTTGATCGCGGTGTCGGCAATGGCGTTGATCGCCCCTTCGGTAAACTCAAGTTTAACATCATCAATGGCAAGCGAAGCCTGATACTGTTTGACAATGGCGTTGCGCGGCTCGGTGATGATCCGCTTGAGATCATCCCGCTTGAGTTCTTCAAGACTCACCACAATGGGAAGCCGTCCGATGAATTCAGGGATCATGCCAAAGCGGATCAGATCATCGGGATGCAGCGCGTCATACAGTTCCTTGAGACTCTTTTCCCCGCCGGACTGAACATCCGCGCCAAAACCCATTGGGTGCTGCACTACCCGCTGCGCGATAAATTTATCAAGGCCCACAAAAGCGCCGCCGCAGATGAACAGGATGTTCGTGGTATCAATGCGGATAAGCTCCTGATTGGGGTGTTTTCTGCCGCCATGCGGGGGAACAGACGCGATAGTTCCCTCAATGATTTTTAACAAAGCCTGCTGCACGCCTTCGCCGGACACGTCACGGGTAATGGAAACATTTTCACCCTTGCGGGCAATCTTGTCGATTTCGTCAATGTATACAATGCCCCGCTCGGCGGCGGCGATATTTCCCCCGGCGTTTTGTATGAGCTTAAGGAGAATGTTCTCCACATCCTCGCCCACATAGCCCGCCTCGGTCAAGGTTGTGGCGTCAACAATGGCAAAAGGAACTTTTAATTTTTTCGCAAGGATTTTGGCAAGCAGGGTTTTGCCCGTACCGGTTGGCCCGATAAGCAGCACATTTGATTTTTCGATTTCAACATCATCGGTATTTACGCTGGATGGGTTTGATATCCGTTTGTAATGATTGTATACCGCAACGGACAGGGCTTTTTTCGCCGCGTCCTGCCCGATGACAAACTGATCCAGAAATAATTTTATTTCCTGCGGACGGGGGATGTCCCCGGTAAACTGGCTGGAAAGCTCCTGATCTTCTTCGGTAAGAATCTTGCGGCATACTTCGACACATTCATCGCAGATAAACACGTCATTTGGACCGGCAATGAGCCTGCGGGCCATGTCCGCGCTTTTACCGCAAAATGAACATATCCGCTCAAAAGCAGCCGGACCGTTACGCAGCTTTGCCATTTTGTTCCCTCGTTAAAATTGAATCCGCTACGCCATAGGCGACAGCGTCTTGCGCCGACATATAGAAATCCCGTTCCATATCAGCGGAAATCTGTTCAACGGTTTTTCCGGTATGCCTGGCAAAATAATCAATCGTCATTTTTTTGAGACGGACAATTTCTTTTGACTGAATCCCGATGTCCCTCGCCTGCCCCTGCGCGCCGCCCCAGGGCTGGTGGATCAGCACGCGGGAAGACGGCAGCACCATGCGTTTGCCCGGAGTTCCGCCCGCCAGAATAAGCGCCGCCATGCTCGCCGCCTGTCCCAAACAGATCGTCTGCACATCGGACTTGACGTACTGCATGGTATCATAAATGGCAAGCCCCGCTGTTACCGAGCCGCCCGGACAATTTATATAAAGGTTAATATCCTTTTCCGTATCCTGCCCATCCAGAAAAAGAAGCTGGGCAACCACCAAATCAGCATGGAGATCGTTGATCTCGCCGTCCAGAAACACGATCCGGTCTTTCAAAAGCCGGGAAAAAATATCGTAAGAACGCTCCCCCGCGCCGCTCTGCTCAACAACAATGGGAACCAAACTGTTCATTTGTTCATTCATATCTATAATTTAACCGTTATTTCCCATAATATCCAGATACTTTTCTTTTTTACCCGGTTTTATGGTATTCTCCGCAAATAAAATGTCGAAAAGTTTGCGCTCTTTGACATCATCCCTCAGGTACTCCCTCATATTGTCCTGTTCGTAGTATTTTTTGACTTCCTCAAGCGTGGAGCCGCTCTCGGCGGCCATGTTTTCCAGTTCCTTGTCCAGTTCCGCGTCAGACGCTTCGAGCTTCTGCTCCTCTACAAGGGTTTCAACTATCAGCCGGGAATGAAGGGCCTTTTCCGCGGCAGGCCGCCATTCCTTTTCGATATTATCAAGCCCGTCTCCTGATTGAGAGAGCATCTTCATAACTTCTTCGGTTGAAGCGCCGAAACGTCGGGCAAGGTTGCGCAGGCGGCCTTCAAGCTCCACCTGCACCATTGATTCAGGAAGCGTTACCGGCGCGCTTTCCATGATCTTTTCCAGCAGCGCGTTTGTTTTAAGCTGTCTCAAGCGCTGCTGAAGGTTTTTGGCAAGCCGGTCCCGGATACTGTTTTTGAGATCGGCCAGCGTCTGGTATTTTTCATCAACATCCTGGGCAAATTCATCGTCAAGATCAGGGAGTTTTTTCTCTTTCAGGGCTGTCAATGTTACCCGCAATTTTTTGCTGAGACCCGCAAGGCTTGTGTCGGAAAAATCAGCGGGAAAGGTTTTCTCAAACTCCCTTGTATCGCCTTTTTTTAATCCGGTAATATTGTCGTCAAATTTATATATATTGTAGCCTGACCCAAGCGTAAACACAAAATCCTTACGCTCTGAATTGGGCAGAACATTGCCGCTTTCATCAAGTTCGCAATAATCAACCGTTACCACATCGCCATTTTGGGCTGCCGCGCTATCGTCTTTGTCCAGTACAATGGCATTCCGGTCACGAACCGTTTCCAGTTCGCGGCTCAAATCCTCTTCGCTGATTTCTACATCAGGAACCTCGACTACAAGGCCCTTCCACTGGCTAATATTGATTTTTGGCAGCACATCGTAGGTTACGGAAAAGCTCAAATCCTGATCCAGATCGAATTTGGGCTCCTCCTCCAGCCGGGGACCGGCATAAGGCAGGGGCCGCTCATCGCGGGGCAGGTTTTCATCCTGAAAAACCTCAGAAACCGCCGCTTCGATGATTTTCCCCATTGCCTCTTCTTTGAGACCTTCCCCGAATTTCCGTTCCAGCACCTCTTGCGGCACTTTTCCCTTGCGAAAACCGGGAATTTGGACACTTTTGCTGTAATCTTTGAGCAAATTCTGATATTGTGCCCGTACTTCGTCTTTGGGGACGGTCAGGCTGAGCTTTACATTTGATTTTTCAAGACGGGTAATTTCTTTTGATACAGTCACGCTGTTCCTCTTTTGCTTCCATAAATGATGCGAGAGAAGGGACTCGAACCCTTATACCAAAGGCACCAGATCCTAAGTCTGGCGTGTCTACCAGTTTCACCACTCTCGCGCTTGCCTGCAAGCCTTGCCGAACGGTTCACGGAAGGACAATCCCGCTCTCAAAACCAGTGTACCGGGAAGGGGGGAAAGTGTCAATTCATTGACACGAAAGATACGCATGGATATAGTGAACTAACCCATGAATCCTCCGCTCTCACCGTATCACCGGGGTAAAGCCCGTGAAGTATACAATACATTCAATGTTTTTAACTCGCTGTCATGGAATTTCCTGGTTGGGAGCATTATCATTCTGTTTGCCATGCGGCTGGGAGCCTCATCGACCTATATCGGCGCGCTCAATGCGCTGGTCTATGTGTCGTTCTTTTTCCTTCCGCTGGGAAAAATCCTTGCCCGGCGTTTCAGGATCATCAGTATTTTCAGTTTTGCATGGGTAACGCGGGCTTTGGGAATGATTCCGGTAGTTATCGCTCCGGCTGTAGTATTGATGGGACACCGTGATACGGCTCTGGGGCTTACTTTTCTGGGGGTGGCGCTCTTTCATATTTTCCGGGGAATTGGCATGATCGCCAATAATCCGGTGCTTAGCGAACTTTCAGCAGGGCCTGACCGTGGCAGCTACATAACCCAGGTTCAGATTATCAACAGCGCCGCCGGTATGTTTTCCGGTTTCGCCGTTGCCATGATTCTGGGGAGAGAGCCGCCCCTGTTCCTCTACTCAATAATAATGACTACAGGTATCGGCTGCGGTATCGCCAGCGGCCTGATGATGAGAAAAGTGCCGGAGCCTTTTGGCGAAGAACAGACTAATACCGTCAGCATTAGCGGCATCTTCCGCGAAGCCCTGTCCCGGCCGCCCATTAAGCTCTTTATGATCATTTTATTGATCGTTGCGCTGGTGTCAGGCGTATCCCGGACTTTTCTCGTGGTGTATTCGAGGGAAGTGTTTTTGCAGAATGACGGCATGGTGTCCCTGTACTCGGTGTTCGGCGGTTTGGGGAATCTGATGGTGGGGCTGCTGATCAAATTCTTCGTAGACCGGATCGGCGCAAAGCCGATTTTTATTGTCTGCGTACTCATGGGTCTTGTAACGATGATCCCCATTGTGTTCTTCCCCGCCGCCGCGGTTGGCAACATAACCACGGTTGTCCTCTTTTTGGCCTTTTTGTTTTTTATGCTGAATTTTGGTTTTCTTGGATCAGAGGGAATCGCCCAGACTTACTTTATGGGCCTTGTTCCGCCGGAAAAAATGCTCGACATGGGGATACTGTACTTTTTTGTTTTCGGCGTTGCCGGGGCGGGAGGATCATTTCTGGCGGGCCTGCTGCTGGATATATTGTCAGCGCTGGGGCTTTCGCCTTTTGTTTCGTTCAAGATACTCTTTGCCATTATTATCGTCCTGACGGTTTTTGTAATTTTCCTCCAGCGCAGACTCACGCCGCTGGGGGCGCTTCCTTTTGCCGGGGCGCTCAAGGTAATTTTTTCCTACCGCGATCTGCAGGCCATATCGCTGCTTGACCGCCTGAACAAAACCAGCGATTCCCTCGAAGAAAAACAGCTTCTTGGCGCGCTTCACGACACGCCCTCGCAGTTGTCGATCAGGGGACTGCTGGAACGGGCGCGCTCCCCCCGGCTGAGTACCCGGATGGAATCACTACGCGCTCTGGGAACCTTAAAAACATTGGACAAAGATGCGGAAAACGCTTTGTTACACGACATTACCGCCAATCCCTATACCACGGCCTATATTTCCGCCCGTATTCTGGGAAACAAGGGCTGTGCTGCCGCCATGCCGCTGTTCCGGGAATTTATATCGTCAGGTGATTATATGCTTGCCGGGGAATCAATGATCGCCCTGGCGAAACTGCGGGACGAATCCTTCAGGCCCCACATTGAACAAATCATTCTCAAGACCGAAAATCCCCGGCTCAAGATAATGGGGGCGGAAGCGCTCGGCATATACGGCTCTCCCCATTCGCTGTCAGCGCTCCTGGGCATATTCAGGGAGGCAGACCCGCCGCCGTATCTGCGGGATGAAGTGGTACTGGCAATGTCGGCTATCCTCGGCACACAGAATCAGTTCTATTCCCTTCTGGCCCGTTTTGCGGCGGAACCATCCCTCGCGGCAACGCTGACAATGGACGAAGCGGAAGCGGCTCTGGAATTCTGCCGGTCAAACGGGGGCGCATGGAAAAAAGATCGCAAAACAGACGAGGCCGCCCGTATTGAGCAATGCGCCCAAGAGATGAAAAAAGCGGCCTGTGTATTGAGTAACGACAAAAACGGCGCTCCCCTTTCCCGCTGGATACAGGAACTCCCCGGCGCAATATTCTCAGATGATCCCGCTTTTGCCATTGCGCAGGCCCTGTTCGCCGAAGCGGTTGTAGACGA
>JAIRUN010000133.1 GCA_031254365.1 Treponema sp.
ATTCACTTGTAAAAAATGCCCTGAAACTTGAGGACGAAGGCATGGGTGACACAATTCCCATAGCCCAGATACGGCGCGCCGCATACTGGAGCCGTCTTGCGCCTAACGGCAGGCGGAAAACCCTGATTATCGAAAACGCCGACCGCATGAAGGAAGAAGCGAAAAATTCCCTGCTCAAACTTCTTGAAGAACCGCCTGAAACACTCAGCATTATTCTATGTGTGCAGCGGCGTGAGGCGATACTCCCCACGATTCTTTCACGGCTGCGGCCTTACCGTTTTCTCAGGCGCGGTGAGGAACATGAACGTGAAATTATCCGCCGCGTATACAGGGATACAACCGCAGCTGTAACGCTTGAGAATAACCAGGCAGGCTTGATCAGCGCCTATCTTGATTCATTTCTCCCCCAGTCAACGGAAAAACTCTATCCGCTGGCCGCGTTTTTTATCGCCTCGCTTGCCCGCGCCGTTGCGGTCTCCCTCAAAAAAAAGGGGATTGAAATCCCCGCAGAACTTGCCGCGCTGGGCTCCCATTGCGGCCCCATTGCCGAGGCCGCGGGTTTGACCCGTGTGACGAATTTCAAAGATGTAACAGGAACTCTGCTATCTGAAAGCGGCAATTTCGAGGCCCGCTCTTTTTCACGGTTCATCAAACTTGTGCTTGATCTTGTTTCACAATCCCAGAGGGAAGTCCTGCGGGAAGCGCCGGTGTATCCGCGTTTAATTGCGTATAACGGCATCTGGAGGAAATACGCCGCTCAGGCGGAAACGGCGACAGGCGTTTTTAATCAAAGTCCGGCGCTGGCGCTGGAGTCTTTTTTCTACCGGTTAAAAGAGGACATTACCGGTGTAACGGTATGAGTGATTTTTACAGGCGGGCGATTAAAAAACTTGATAAACTCACGGCGGAGCAGTGCCGGGAACTTTTGGTTTCCGCGGCGGATGAAGTGGGCCGTCTGGAGACGGTACTCGATTCCATCACCGCGGGAATACTGGTCTGTGATGAAAAACACAATCTCCTTATGGCGAACAGATCTGTCCGGCGGATGCTTCCCATGAATTACGACGAAGGGAAGTCTTTGCGGAACGCAGTGCTGGATGAGCGGGTGGTGAAGTTTTTTCAGGAAACATTATTAAGCGGCGACCGGGTACTGGGCCGCGAGATCGATGCTGAAGTACAAGGGCATAATCGTCTGCTTTCGGTCAGCGTCCTTCCGCTGGTACGGGAACGCAGGATAAGCGGTTCCCTGATCTACATTGAGGACATCACCGAAAAGCGAAACAGAGAATTGCGGCTGCGCCGTGTTGAAAATCTCGCCAGCCTTACCACCCTTGCCGCCGGTGTCGCTCATGAAATAAAAAATCCTCTGGGCTCCATCTCGATTCATTTACAGCTAATGCAAAAGATTCTGTCCAAAGACGAGGTCTTTCCCGGCAAGAGCAAAAATAAAGTTAATGATACGCTTAATAATTATATTAATGTATTGAATGAAGAAGTTGACCGGCTTAACCACATTGTCGTGGACTTTCTTTTTGCGGTGCGCCCAATGGCGCTGGAACTGCGGGAGCGGAATATTAATACCCTTATCGCCGAGCTTTCCAAATTTGTCGATCCCGAAATGGAACAGTGCCGTATACTCTTTCTGCTGGAGCTTGACGATACTCTGCCGGATATCCTTATTGATGAACGTCTCATGAAACAGGCCCTGCTCAACCTTATAAAAAACGCACAGGCTGCCATGCCGAAAGGCGGGGTGCTGACCATAGCGACAAGGCGCATTGACAATGAAATATGGATAAGCGTTTGTGATACCGGCATTGGAATCAGCGAAGAAAATCTTCGAAAAATATTTGAGCCGTATTTTACTACCAAAGAAGCCGGAAGCGGCCTCGGACTTACCCTTGTATTCAAGATCATCAGGGAACATCAGGGTGAAATATCGGTTGATTCACGGGAAGGAGCAGGAACCAATATTGAAATCAGCCTGCCCATTCCCCAGAGGGATCGGCTTTTGATCGGGTATAATGGGGAACAGTCTGCTTCTACAGGAGCGAAACAGTGAAATTCAAACTCCTCATTGTTGACGATGAAAAAAACATCCGCGAAGGACTTGCCGCTTCGCTGGAGATGGACGGCTACGAGACCGTCTGCGCGGAAGACGGAAACGAGGCATGGAAGCGTTTTGGCAAAGGCGACATAGACCTTGTTATCACCGATCTTAGAATGCCCGGTTTAAGCGGCGAGGAATTGCTGCGCCGTATTCTTGCCGAAACTCCGGGCTTCCCGGTGATTATCCTCACCGGCCACGGCACGGTGGAGAACGCCGTAACCGCAATGCGGGAGGGCGCATGGGATTTCCTGACCAAGCCGGTCAATCTGGATCGCCTGAGCCTTTTGGTAAAACGGGCGCTGGCAAACCGCGAACTCATTCTGCAAAATCGCCGGATGGAAGAAGATCTGGGAAAACCCCGGCAGTTTGATAATATTATCGGCCGTTCCGCTGTTATGCGAAAAGTGTTTGATACGGTGATCCGTGTCGCCCCGACAAAAGCCTCAATCCTCGTAACCGGCGAATCCGGCGTGGGAAAAGAACTCATCGCCGATGCGATTCACGAATATTCGCCGCGCAAGGGAAAACCGCTGGTCAAAGTCCACTGCGCCGCGCTTTCCTCCGGCCTTTTGGAAAGCGAACTCTTTGGACATGAAAAAGGCGCGTTCACCGGCGCGGTATCCCGCAGACGGGGCCGCTTTGAGCTTGCCAATGAGGGAACGCTCTTTCTCGATGAGATCGGTGAAATCGATCAGAACATACAGATAAAATTGCTGCGGGTTTTGCAGGAGCGGGAATTTGAACGAGTCGGCGGCGAGGACACCATAGAAACTGATGTGCGGATTGTGGCCGCTACCAATAAAGACCTCAGGGCTGAAATCGAAAAAGGAAATTTCCGCGAGGATTTATACTTCCGCCTTAATGTGGTGAATATTCACGTCCCCCCCCTGCGTGAGCGCAAAGACGACATTCCCCTGTTGGCCGCCGCCTTCCTCAAGGAATTTACGCTGGAAGACGGAAAATCCATTGAAGGTATCAGTGAAAAAGCAAGGGCCCGGCTTTTTGCCTATGACTGGCCGGGCAATATCCGCGAACTGCGCAACTGCATTGAAAGCGCGGTAGTCATGTCGCAGGGTACTGTGATAAACGAAGACGATCTGCCTCCGGCCCTGCGTTCCGCCGGTGATGATAGCTGGATACGGATACCTCTGGGTACGAGTCTTGACGAATCGGAAAAGATTATTATCCGCGACACCATTTCCTTTCACCGGGGAAATAAAAGCAAAGCCGCCGAGACTCTGGGCATTGGCAGAAAAACCCTGCACCGCAGGCTGGCGGAAATGGGCGAGGAAGATACGGAAACAACAGACGAAGAAACGGAATCCGGTGAATCATAATGAGCAGCAGAAAACATTATTCTAAAACCACTGCTGGTTTCCGTCTTCCCATTCGATGATTTCTTCCGGTTTGAAAAATAGATTGATTTCCCGTTCTGCGCTGGAAATGGAATCCGAAGCGTGAATAATGTTGAGCCGCGTCCGGGCGGCAAAATCTCCCCGGATAGTGCCGGGGGCCATTTCATCCAGATTCGTGGGGCCCGCGAGACGGCGTACCACAGTGATCGCTTCCATGCCTTCAAGGATCATGGCGATGATTGGGCCGGAAAGGGTGTACTCAAGCAGCGGTTCATAAAAATCTTTGCCTTTGTGTTCGGCGTAATGGGTTTCCACCAGCGTTTTATTCATTTTAAGGAGTTTAAGCGCGATGATTTTAAGGCCTTTGCGCTCAAAGCGGCTCAGCACTTCACCGGCAATGCGGCGCTGCAGAACGCCGGGTTTTAGCATAACAAATGTTCGTTCCATCAATCGATCCCCGCCGCTTTTCTAAAGCGCCTGACCGTAGCCGCCGCAATAGGACGGGCTTTTGCCGCGCCCTGCTCAAGAATTTTGTCCAGTGCCGGAATATCCGCCATGATTGCGTTGAATTTTTCCCGCATGGGGGCAAGCTCGCGGTTCACTACGCGGAACAGTTCTTCCTTTGCCTCGCCCCAGCCCATGCCCCCGCCGCGATACCGTGCCGCAAGAGCGGCTTGTTCTTCCGCTGACGCAAACAGTTTATATAAAAGAAAAATCTGGCTCGCGTCCGGGTCTTTGGGTTCTTCAACCGCCTGGGAATTGGTAACAATCCGCATGATCGTTTTGTGCAATGTTTTTTCCGGTACAAAAAGCGGAATGACATTGCCGTAACTTTTACTCATCTTGCGCCCGTCAAGACCGGGAACCACAGCGGCGTTGTCCTGCACCCCTGCCTGCGGAATTTTCAATACCGGCTGATTGTAATTGGCGTTCACCGCCTGGGCAATGTCTTGGGCCATTTCAATATGCTGCACCTGATCTTTACCCACCGGCACTATATCGGTATCAAACAGAATAATATCTGCGGCCATTAACACCGGATAGGTAAAGAGTCCCATATTGATCCCCGCATCCGGATCATTGCCCTTTTCGGTGTTTTCCTGAACCGCCGCTTTATAGGCGTGCGCCCGGTTCATCAGGCCCTTGGCGGTAAAAGCCATGAGCATGGTGGTAAGTTCAAAGACTTCGGGGATGGAACTCTGCCGGTAGAAAATAACTTTTTCCGGGTCCAGCCCCGCGGCAAGCCAGCCCGCCGCCACCTGCCTGATTGTAGAATTCAATTCCACCGGGTCTTTCATCGTGTTGAGGCCGTGGTAATCGGCAATAAAATACCGGGCATCGTACTCTTTGGCAAGTTCCAGCGCGGGATTTATCGCGCCAAAATAGTTGCCGATGTGGAGGTCGCCGGTAGGCTTTATTCCGGTAAGGGAGATTTTCTTCATGGTATAGCTACTGTAACGGTTTGGCAGGGACTTGTAAAGTCGATCATGTAATATTCGAAAAGGATTTCAATATTATCTCACATAATCGAAACCAATTCCCTCTGCAGTTCCGTTATATTTATATCGCGGACATTTTTTTTGCCTGAATGGGCCAGTTGCGAGGCGGCGTTTCCCGCGGCTTGTCCCAGCGCCATACAGTAGGCGATATTACGGGCTGCCGAAAGTGCCGCATGGCTGGCGCTGAAACAGCGGCCCGCCATAAATAAATTGTCAAAATATCTGGCAATAATACTCCGGTACGGAATATGGTAAACACCATTTTTTTTCTGTTCAATAATATTTGTCCCCTTTCCGTTGGTTCCGTGAATTTCCACCCCACCCATATTGCTGACCACCGCATCGTCAAATTTGCTGAATCCGTTTATATCATCTTCGGTAAGAACATAATCGCCGGTGATCCGCCTTGATTCACGTATGCCCAGCATACTTGCGGTATCCATAATGAACGCTTTTTCAAAGCCAGGAATAAACGCCTTCATGAACCGGACGGTTGCTTCTATCTGCTTTCTTCCTGACACCATAGCGCAGCTCAGTTCTTTG
>JAIRUN010000134.1 GCA_031254365.1 Treponema sp.
TAGCAGACGGTGTTATGCTCCTCGCTTTGGACACTGAGCAGCGAGTGTGACACGCAGTTCGGGTGCATTGAGTCTACCAGACCGCTTTGCAGAAGGCTGGCAATCAGCCCGCCGCCGCAGCTAATGAGCCGTCCGTCCAGCAGGGCAACGCTGAGTTCGGCGTTTTTTTGCTCGCTGAACAGCCGCACACATTCTTCGGCCATAAAAAAGGCCGTGTCCGCGCTGGAGTGTACCGCAAGGTTGCAGGAAATCACGAGCAGGGTATTATCCATTGTGGGCCCGCATATAGTCCGCAGGGCGCAGGCAAGCGCATCAATCAGCGGTTCCTGAGGCTGCCCCATCAGAATGGGGACTATCGAGGCACGGGGAAAATAGTATTTGACAAAAGGCAGCAACACCTCAATGGAATGTTCCTGAAGATGGGGAATATCATTTATTTCAAACAAAGGGCTGGATGCCACAAACTTTGCGATTGCTTCCTGATCCACCGGAATATTCCCCAGCGGGGTCTGGAAAAAATGGGAATTGGTAAGGAAAAGGCCTTCTTCCCGCCGGTCATGGACAGGACCCAGTATTACAATGCGGGAAGGGTTTTTTTTGCCGTTTCTTCCACCTGCGGCGGCAAAAGCCGCCCCGGCCATTGCTCCTGATAATTCCCATGCGCCGTGGGGGGCGATAATCACCCGTGCGGAACCGCCTTTTCCCCGTTCCAGCCCGAAAGCGCGCATATATGCCAGCGTTTCAGCCCTGTATTCGGGATAAAACATTCCTTCTGCAACCGGAGAGCGAACCCGCTCTTCCAGGGCGATCATTTCTTCCACATACTTAATCCTAATGCGGATGGGCCGCAGATGCAAGGAAAAATCTCAAATTTTGTAAAATACGCCAGATATTCCGATAACAGTTGACAAAACAGCAAATCATTTTAAGATGTTGTAATACCCCTTCTGGAGAATTCCATGCTGAAAACCGGGAAGATATTCATGCTGTGCGGCTTGGGCTTTTTGGCCCTTTCCTGCGCGACCAGGCCGGAAGCGTACAAGCATATTGACCTGGCAGTTTCTCACAATGATTTTGAAGCGGGAATTGAGGCAATTAAAAAGGGCCAGGAAGGGATAAATCCCATCTACCCTGAAAAAAACGCCGTTTCACTTTTCCTGGACAAGGGGCTTCTTGAACATTACGCGGGAAAATACGCTGATTCTTCTCAAAGTTTACAGGAAGCTGAACGGCTCATCGCGGAAGCCTATACCAAAAGCGCCAGTGCCGAATTAGCTTCGTATATTGCCAATGATAATACAAAAGATTATCCCGGTGAAGATTTTGAGGACATTTATATCAATGTGTTTAATGCCCTGAATTACTATAACCGGGGTAATATAGAGGGAGCGCTGGTTGAAATTCGCAAGCTGACCTGGTCCAACGGGAAGCTGGATATGCTTGGGCGAAAATATGCTAATGCCGATTCAAAAGCCGCTGAAAGGGCAATGGTCCAGTTTGCCGGCATCGGCTTTACAAGTTTTCCTGATTTGCCCAGGGGAAAGCCGGTCAACTTTTCCAACTCGGCCCTTGCCCGCTACTTGGGCGCTCTTTTCTATCTTGGTGAAGGTAATACCAGCAGCGCCCGCATAGAGTTTGAGCAGCTTCAGACAGCCTTTAGCGCCAATCCCAATGTATATTATTTTCCGTTTCCGCAAGCTGCTGTGGATGCGCAAAATGTTCCGGAGGGGAAGGGGCGGCTTAACATCATCAGCTTTACCGGACTATCCCCGGTAAAAGAAGAAGGCCTGTTTAGTTCGATTTTTCCGTTTTTTCAAAACGCGGTGCTGTGGTATCCTCAATTCAAACTTCCCCAATTCGTCAAACGGCCCAGCCGTATCAGCCGGATTGAAGTTGTTATTAGAGGAGAAGATTCATTTTATCTGGAATTGCTTGAGGATATGGGGGCGGTTGTTGAAGAAACATATAACGCCCGTTTCGGAAATTTATTCTTCAAAACCTATATCCGTACCCTGTTGAAGTATGCCGCCGTTGATATTGCGGCGGCAGAAGCCGGCAGACAGAAAGGGGAATTTGCGGCGCTGTTATCCGCAATTGCCGGAATGGCACTTGCTGACGCGACCGAAGGCGCTGATATCAGAATGTCACGGTATTTTCCGGAAAAAGCATATATCGGCGGTATTAATCTTGATCCCGGAACCTATACCGTTACAGTCAACTATTATTCCAGGGACGGGCATATTGCCTCAGATGAGCATCATGATGTTATTATCAGAATGAACCGGCTTAATCTGATTGAATCTATCAGTTTAAAATAGGATAATAAGAACAAGGAGAGTTTGTATGAAAAAGTTTTTTGGAATCGCGGGACTGTTGCTGTTGCTGTTGTCCTCCTGTTCTTCATCGCCACGGGTGAACCGGATAGATGCGGATACGCAAACTGATTTAAGCGGTTACTGGAATGACACGGACATAAGAATTGTCTGCCAGTCGCTGATCGATGATTGTCTTTCTTCGCCGCGGGTTGATCAGGC